>JBAWXP010000005.1:0-20687 GCA_037143995.1 Actinomycetota bacterium | reverse complement strand
ACCTTCGTAGTAATAGACCTTGAAACCACAGGTGGGGCGCCGCATCTTGGCGCTGCCATAACAGAAATCGGTGCGGTGAAAATATGTGGCGGCAAAATAATAGGTGAATTTAAAACCTTTATCGATCCGGGCCATCCCGTTCCTGCGTACATCACTGAACTCACTGGAATCACTGATGAGATGGTCTTTCAATCCCCCACTATCGATCAAATCTTTCCATCGCTCCTCGAATTTTTGGGCAGTGCAGAGAAGACAGTTCTTGTTGCACAGAATGCACCTTTCGATCTCTCATTTCTCACCTTTGCAGCGCGCACCCACGGATATTCCTGGCCAAAATTTCATGTACTCGATACCGCAATCATCGCCAGAAAAGTATTGACGCGAGATGAAGTCCCTAACTGTAAATTGGGAACCCTCGCAGAATTCTTCGGCACCTCGACTACGCCTAACCACAGAGCTCTCGATGATGCGCGAGCGACTGTCGATGTATTTCACGGATTGCTCGAACGACTCGGTACCTACGGCATTTACACTCTAGAAGAGCTGGCTAACTTCGGAAAGCGCGTTAAGAGAGTGAAATCTCCTGAGTAAGCGCAGCCCACTTCTGTAATAGATCTTGTGCAGCACCAGAATCAATTGCCTTCACTGCTCTGCGAACACCAGCTGAGATTCGAGTCTTTACATCAGAATCCAGTTCGCCTTCAAATGCAGCAATTGCAGCTCCCGCATTGAGAACAACCGCATCACGCGGTGCTCCTCTTTCACCTGCAAAAATGGCGCTACTTATTCGTGCGTTCTCATGCGAATCCCCACCCACAATCGCATCAAGGGAGGCGTTATCTAATCCAAAATCTTTAGCATCGATGCGATCACTCTTTATCTCTTGGCGCCCAATCGAAAGTATCGATGTGGAAGTAGCAAGAGTGATTTCATCGAGTCCATCATCGCCTCGGAAGACAAAACCATCGCACCCTTTCTCCGATAACACCTGAGCCATCACAAGGTGCATTCGCTCATTTGCCACACCAATAGCTGCAGCTTGTGGTCGAGCTGGGTTAGCCAGAGGGCCCAAGATATTGAAGACAGTCGATGTAGCAAGCTCCTTACGCGCAGGGGCAGCAAATCGCATTGCTGGATGGAATACCGGTGCGAAACAGAAACCGATTCCGAGTTCACGAACAGTGCGTTCTACTCCTGCTGCGTCCAGGCCAGGAATAACGCCCATCGCCTCAAGAAAATCTGATGCGCCTGACTTGGATGACACTGCGCGGTTGCCATGTTTGACAACTCGGGCACCAGCCGCGGCTGCGATGATCGCAGCGGTGGTGGAGATATTTATCGTGTGTGCACCATCGCCACCCGTACCAACGGTATCCACGGCTCTCTCTGAAATTGTGATCGGGGTCGAATGTTGGTACATCTCAGCGACTAGAGCACCGACTTCCTCTGAAGTCTCACCCTTAGCTTTGAGAGAAAGTAGAAATTTCTTGATATTTTCAATATCACTGTCTCCGCTAAGAATGGCACGCATAATCTCTTGAATCTCATGAGCCTCAAGGTCAAGACCTGAATCCATCTTTGCGATAGCGCTATTCCATTGTTGCTGACTATAAGACATGGGAATTCCTAGCGAGGTTAAGCAGTTGTCGCCACAGTGTGCGAGCGAAGAAGATCAGCAACAGTGTGCGACAAGGTAAATGGATCAATGGGATGTAAAACATTTGCTTCAGCTCGTGACCACGCCGCAAGCCACGCATCCTCTTTGCGACCAGTGATCACCATAACCGGTGGACAGTTAAAGACTTCATCTTTCAATTGTCGCGCTATGCCCAGGCCGCCTTCAGGAACAGCCTCGCCATCAAGGATGAAGAGGTCGATGGGGCTATCGCTGCCAGGCTTCTTCGAATCAACAAAGAGTCGAAGGGCAGCAGCTGTCGCAAATTGGTGGATCACATGTTCGGCCATATCGGATGCGACTCTATTTCCAAGTGCGCCAATAACAGCTTCGCGTACTGACGAATCATCTGAATACACGATGATCGAGTATTTGCGCTCTCGGGCACCCTCGCTCTGTGACATGGAATGAAGTCTAATCGTCGAAAGAGTGAATGCTAGGCGAGATAATCGGTTCAATCCGCGTGACCCTTTTCACCTCATTTCAGCGCCAAATCCAACCTGAGTGACCCCGTCTAAATAGGTTAGTGAGCCCCTTTTCGGGAATAATGCCACCCATGACTAGCACCAGCGTGAGCGCTCACCACAAGATCACCCGTCCCAATCTGGTCGCTGTCGGAACCATCGTCTGGCTCTCCAGCGAACTCATGTTCTTCGCTGCGCTCTTCGCTATGTACTTCACTACTCGCGCGGTACAAGGCCCAAAGATCTGGCTCGAGTCAACTGGAATTCTCAATATTCATTTTGCTGCAATCAATACAACTGTTCTCGTGCTTTCGTCAGTCACATGCCAGTTCGGAGTATTTGCAGCAGAGCGTTACCAAGCGCGTCGCACAGGTTCGATCTTCCACTTCAAATCATGGGGAATGCGCGAGTGGTTTGCGCTGACCTTCCTCATGGGTGGTTTCTTTATCGCGGGTCAAATTTACGAGTACGCATCTCTAGTAACTGAAGGATTGACACTCTCTTCTGCAGCCTATGGATCGGTTTTCTACATCGCAACTGGCTTCCACGGTCTACACGTAACAGGTGGACTCATTGCATTCCTGATCGTCTTAGTTCGCGTTTCTAAAGCTCGTCGATTTACTCAAGGACAAGCAACTACAGCAATTGTGGTTTCGTACTACTGGCACTTTGTTGACGTTGTTTGGATCGCACTCTTCTCCGCTATTTATCTCATCAAATAATTAACACTCCAACTGAAAGGAATACAGTGAAGCGTCTCTCGCGTCTACGCAGACATCGTGCAGCAGGACCAATTCTTCTGGTCTTCGCTCTCTTCACCATCGGCACTACTTTCCAAGTTGCGAGTGCAGTCAATAACGACCCAACTACTGTCGCAGCACGCTCTGCAACGATTGAAGAAGGTAAGCAGCTATTTCTGAAGGGTTGCTCCTCTTGTCATGGCCTCAATGCCGAGGGTGGACAGATTGCTCCCTCACTTATTGGCGTTGGAGCTGCATCTGTTGATTTCCAAGTTGGTACTGGTCGTATGCCAATGGCAGATATGAGTACACAGGCGATGCGTAAGAAGCCTGTCTATAACCCTGAGCAAGTCAACGCTCTTGCAACCTATGTTGCATCTCTTGCGCCTGGCCCTGCTGTTCCAACCGATGCAGTTCTCAACTACGAACGCGATGGATCTGTCGCACAAGGTGGAGAGCTCTTTCGCACCAACTGCGCGATGTGCCATAACTTCGCTGCTCAAGGTGGCGCTCTTACACATGGAAAATATGCGCCCACACTTATGGGTGTAGAGCCAAAACATATTTACGAGGCGCTCATTACTGGTCCACAATCAATGCCGGTATTTAGCGATAAGACAATTACTCCGGCAGAGAAGCTCTCAATTATTAAATGGATTAAGGCAACTGAGGCAGAACCACAACTTGGTGGAGCAGCTCTCGGTCGCGTTGGCCCAGTAACAGAAGGCTTGCTTGTATGGACTCTTGGAATCGGACTGCTCATTGGTGTTGCAGTCTGGCTAGCGATGAAGGCGAGATAGCCCATGTCATATGAGATCGAACCGATCAAAGATCCCGGGTTACCTGCGCATGTGCATCGCAAAGCAGATACAGATCCCATCGCAGCACAACGTGCAGAGCGTCAGGTAGCAATACTCTTTGGGTTATCTGCTCTCGGCACTTTGCTACTTATTTTCTCTTACGTTTTCGTTAAGAGCGATACATTCATCTTTATTCCAGTTCTAGGAAGCACCAATGCACAACAACTTGGCCTCGGTATGGGAATGGCGATTGCGCTCTTCTGTATCGGTGCCGGCGCGATTCACTGGGCGAAAACTTTGATGCCAGATGAAGAAGTCATCGCACAACGTCACGAATTCCGATCTGATGATGAAGATCGCGCAGAATTTGTTAAGACAGTAAAAGATGGCGCTGCATCTGCAGGTCTTGGTCGCCGCCCACTCATTAAGAGATCTCTTGGCGTTGCACTTGGCTTATCTGGGCTCACTCCCCTGTTGCTTCTTCGCGATTTAGGTCCACTTCCAAAAGATAATTTGCAGAAGACTTCATGGAAAGCTGGAACTCGTTTAGTCACAGATCCTGGTGATCGTCCTATTCGTCCAGAAGATCTCGAAGTTGGCGCAGTTGCTCAGACTCTTCCAGAGCTTGCTCAAGGTGAGGAACGCACACTCAATAACATTGGTAAAGATGCGGTTCTGCTCATCCGTCTTCGACCTGAAGAATTTAACTTGACGGCAGAGCGCCTCTCTTGGACACATGAAGGCATCATCGCCTTCTCCAAGATCTGTTCACACATGGGCTGCGCAGTAGCGCTCTACGAGCAACAGACAAAACACCTGCTCTGCCCATGCCACCAATCAACATTTGATGTGACGCGCGCTGCAAAGGTGATTTTTGGACCTGCAGCTCGCCCACTTCCACAGTTAAATATCACAGTGGATGCCGAGGGATACCTCGTCGCCCGCACACCATTTACCGAACCTGTAGGACCTAGCTTCTGGGAGCGCTCATCATGACAGCACGCGAAAGAATCGCCGGCAACGTTGCAGGATATGTAGACGATCGCACAGGCGCTGCGAAGTGGATGAAGAAGAACCTGACTAAGGTCTTCCCGGATCATTGGTCATTCCTTCTTGGCGAAATTTGTCTCTACTCATTTGTCATCCTTCTTCTTTCAGGAACATTCCTCACCTTCTGGTTCGATCCTTCACAGCGCGAAGTTATTTATGATGGTGGATATCAACCTCTTTCAGGTTTAAAGATGTCTGCAGCATATGCATCGACTCTTCATATCTCCTTCGAAGTTCGCGGTGGTCTCTTGATGCGACAGATTCACCACTGGGCAGCACTTATCTTTATGGTCGGAATCGTTGTTCACTTGCTTCGCGTCTACTTCACTGGAGCATTCCGCAAACCACGCGAATTTAACTGGATTATCGGAGTCGGACTTCTGACTCTTGGAATCGTAGAAGGCTTCCTCGGATACTCACTCCCAGACGATCTTCTTTCAGGAACTGGAATCCGCATTGCAGAAGCGATTATTCAAGCACTCCCACTGGTGGGTTCATACATTGCATTCTTCGCATTCGGTGGAGCCTTTCCCGGCGAAGCATTCATTCCACGTATCTACACCGTGCACGTACTTCTCTTGCCAGGAATCTTCCTTGCTCTCATCACAGTGCATTTAATGTTGGTCTGGTACCAGAAGCACACTCAGTTCCCTGGTCCAGGACGTACAGAGAAGAATGTTGTCGGTTATCCATTAATGCCTGTCTACATGGCAAAAGCTGGTGGATTCTTCTTCATCGTATTTGGCGTCACAGCATTCTTGGGCGCAGTCGCATCAATCAACCCGATTTGGTTATATGGTCCATATACACCGGGACAGATCTCTGCAGGTTCGCAACCCGATTGGTATATGGGATGGCTCGATGGTTTGGTACGTATGTCACCACCAATCGAAACTCACGCCTTTGGCCACACAATCTCCTGGAATATTTTGATTCCTGGGCTGATCTTGCCAGGAATTATGTTTACAGGACTTGCTCTCTATCCATTTATCGAGAGTTGGGCTACAGGAGATAAGCGCGAGCACCACCTCCTTGATCGCCCTCGCAATACTCCAAACCGCACAGCTATTGGCGTCATGGCGCTTACCTTCACTATCGTCTCTCTTCTTAACGGTGGAAATGACATCATCGCAACAACATTCAACCTCACAATCAATCAGATGATGTGGTTCTCACGTATCGGGGTTCTTGTTCTTCCACCGATCGCATTTGTGATTACTAAGCGACTCTGTCTATCGCTACAACGGGCAGACCGCGATCTTGTATTGCATGGACGTGAAACGGGTCGTTTGGTGCGCATGCCTAATGGAGAGTTCACTGAAATCCATGAGCCAATCTCAGCTGAGAAGGCCTGGACACTGACCTCACATGAACAGATTGCTCCACTCGAACTTCCTCTAGAAGATGGTTCTGGAGTTCGCAATCCTGGCGTTCTCAAGAACAAACTTCGTAATCGAATCTCCCGTGCAACTGCTGTTGCAGTTCCTAAGGCGACAGAGACTGAACGCCGTGAACTAGAAGGACATCACTAGTACTTCATTAGTTCTGCGGAAATCCTAAATTAATTCCGCCATGGCTTGGGTCAAGCCAGCGACTAGTTACTACCTTTCCGCGAGTAAAGAAGTGGAATCCTTCGCTTCCATGCGCATGTGTGTCGCCAAAGAGCGATGCCTTCCATCCGCCAAATGAGTAGTACGCCGCAGGTACTGGAATCGGAACGTTGATTCCAATCATCCCCACCTGAATCTCATTCTGGAAACGTCGCGCTGCTCCCCCATCGTTGGTGAAGATGGCGGTGCCATTTCCATACATATGGCTATTAATAAGGTTGACGCCTTCTTCATAAGAGTTAACGCGAACAACGCTGAGAACTGGTCCAAAAATTTCATCGGTATAGATACTCATATTCGGTTTCACATTATCGAAGAGAGTGGGGCCGAGCCAGAAACCATTTGCTGCGCCATTGACTTGCGGGTTGCGCCCATCGACGACGACTGTTGCGCCTTCCTTGACGCCAGCTTCGACATAACCTGCCACTTTGTCGCGATGTACGCGAGTTACGAGCGGCCCCATATCTGAGCCCTGCGTTCCATCGCCTGTGCTGAGTTTGAGCATGCGATCTTTGATTTTTGCAATAATTGCATCTGCAACGGGTTCAACTGCTACAAGTACAGAGATAGCCATACATCTTTCGCCTGCAGAACCAAAGCCAGCGTTAACTGCTGCATCCGCTGCGAGTTCAAGATCTGCATCAGGGAGTACGAGCATGTGGTTCTTGGCGCCACCGAGAGCCTGAACACGCTTTCCATTTTTTGTGGCAGTCTCATAGATATATCGAGCGATCGGAGTCGAACCCACAAATGAGATGGATGAGATACCAGGATGCACAAGCATCGCATCAACGACGACCTTGTCTCCGTGAACAACGTTAAAGACGCCATCAGGCAAGCCCGCCTGCTTCCACATCTCTGCAATCAACATTGATGCAGATGGATCTTTCTCAGATGGCTTGATGATTACCGCATTTCCTGCAGCAATTGCGACAGGAAAGAACCACATGGGAACCATTGCAGGGAAGTTAAATGGCGAGATGATTCCAACAACGCCTAGCGGTTGGCGAATTGAGTAAACATCGATTCCATTGGATACGCCTTCGGAGTAGCCACCTTTAAGTAGATGCGGCAGGCCGCAAGCAAATTCCACGACCTCAAGCCCTCGAGTGACTTCACCTAACGCATCGCTTAAGACCTTGCCGTGCTCTGAAGTAATAACTGCAGCGAGTTCTTCTTTGCGCGCATTGAGAATTTCACGGAAGGCAAAGAGAACTTGGACTCGTTTGGTCAGTGATGTCTTTCCCCATTCGCGACCGGCTGCCGTTGCAACTGCAACTGCCTCATCAAGCACGGAAGGGTTTGCGAATGCAACATGGGCAGTTACTTCCCCAGTTGCTGGGTTAAAGATCTCGCCTGTGCGATCGGAAGCTCGAGTGGTCTGTGCGCCATTGATGTAATGGTTAATTGTCTTTGTCACGTCTGATTATTTATCGCTTCCGGTGTAGTGGTGGGCTATCGATGCAAAAGCCTGATCCAAGATGGCAAAACCTTCGCGAATCTCTGCCTCAGAGACATTGCATGGTGGGCAGATATGCATTCTGTTGTAATTATTAAATGGCATAAGCCCTAGCTTCTTACATGCAGCAACGAGTTCGTTCATCGCAGGACTTGATGCGCCGTAGGGTGCAAGGGGTGCGCGAGTAGCGCGATCGGTGACGAGGTCGAGCGCCCAGAAGACACCTTTGCCTCGAACTTCACCGATTACCTTATGTTTTGCCATCAATTCATTGAGGAGAGGTTTAATGACGTTCTCGCCAATGTGAGCGGCATTCTCAACCATCTTCTCTTCGGCCATAACATCCAGAGTCGCAACCGCTGCTGCTGTCGCAAGTGGATGCCCGCTGTAGGTAAGTCCTCCAGGAAATACTCGATCGTTAAATGTCGCAGCAATCTCATCGCTGATAATGACTCCACCTAGTGGTACGTAACCACTATTTACTCCCTTAGCAAAGACAATGAGATCTGGTTCTGCCTTGCTATGTTGATAAGCAAACCACTTACCTGTGCGGCCAAAGCCTGACATCACTTCGTCAGCGATCCACTTAATACCGTATTTATCGCAGAGCGCTCTTACGCCCTCAAGATATCCAACTGGTGGCACGAGAACGCCCGCAGTCCCCACTACCGATTCAATCAGGATGGCCGCAATCGTTGCAGGACCTTCGAAGATGATGACCTGCTCAAGGTGCTCTAGCGCACGTTTGCATTCTTCTTCTTCACTCTGTGCCCAGAATGGAGAGCGATAGAGATACGGACCAAAGAAGTGAACATGGCCGTAAGCAAACTCATTTGGCCAGCGGCGAGGGTCGCCTGTTGCTGTAATCGCAGATGTGGTGTTGCCGTGATAGCTGCGATAGAAGGAGAGAACTTTGTGGCGATTGGTATGTAGGCGAGTCATACGAATTGCATTCTCTACCGCATCTGCGCCGCCATTAGTGAAGAAAACCTTATTGTGATGAGACCCTGCGCGAGCTGTGATTCGCTTGGCGGCCTCGCCACGAGCTTCATTGGCATGCTGTGGAGCAACTGCCGTAATCAGCGCTGCTTGCTCTTGAATCGCCTTTACAACTTTAGGATGTTGGAAACCGATATTGGTAAATACCAATTGACATGAAAAATCTAAATACTTCTTTCCATCAAAATCCCAGAAGTAACTGCCTTCTCCCCCAGCAACAGGAAGAGGCGCAATCTGTGATTGTGCAGACCAAGAATGGAAGACATGGGCGCGGTCTAGGTCAAAGACCTCTTTGCCACGTGCTGAATTTGCTGGAGGCTGAGTCATGGCCATATCTAATCAGGTAAGTGAAGAAATGGTGAGCCTTAGCCGCGTATGACAAGGGCAACTCCCGCTGCCGTCAAGACAATCCCCACCAACTCTTGAGCACTCACCTTTTCGTGGAAGAGAATAAAGGCTTGAAAGACTGCCATCGGTGGAACAAGATAAAGCAGACTCGAAACTTTCGCAGCAGATCCTCTATTGAGAAGCCAGAGCAAAAGCAATACGGCAGCAATCGATGTAACAAGGACTGCCCATGTCATCGCCCAGATTGAGGTATGTGTTACTTCAAATCGCGTCTTACCGCGAAGCATTGAGATCACCAGTAATCCAACGCCAGCTATAGCAAATTGATAGGTAGTGCCAATCAATAGTGGAATCGAATGGCCAACCTTTTTCTGGAGCAATGTAGCGATTGTGCTTCCGGCAAGTGCTAAGAAGAGGAAGCCGAGCGTCTCGGGAGTAAATCCCCCAGATTTCGAAAGTTTAGGAAGTACAACAAGTATGACGCCAGATAGTCCGCAAATAAGTCCCGCAACTTGCCTCTTTGAAAGCGGTTCACTGAGCAATCTGACTGCAAGTAGTGAGACGACAATCGGTTGCATGCTCGTGATTACAGATGAGAGTCCTGAAGGAGCTCCTAATTCAATGGCATACCAAACTCCAGCTAAGTAGAGGCCGTGTAGCGCAATTCCGATAGCAAGTGATGAAAGTAGATCTTGTCGTGACAAGCGCATTGGTTGTCTGAGAGCCAGAGTCAGAACTAACAAGATAACGGTTGCGAGCAGTAATCGAATCGCGAGAAAGAAGAGAGCATCAGCATCTTTAAATGCATAACGAGCAACTACGAATCCGGAACTCCAGATGATGATGAAGAACCACGGGGCTATTGCGATGGCTCTCTTCATGCTGAGCAATCTGATATCGCGAAGTTAGTGAGCCGAAGAAGAAATTGGCTTCTCGTACTCGGTCACCATTCCAATGATGCTGATGACGAGTGAGCCGAGTGAAATCAAGGTGAGCCACCAACCGATGATCAAACCTAATCCCATCGCAGTCGCACTGAGCGCTACCGGAAGTGGCCACCATGAATGTGGACTGTAGAAACCAAGTTCGCCTGCATCATCTGCGATTTCAGCGAGATCATTATCAGAAGGCATCGCACTTCCTATGCGCTTCTGGGTGAACCAGACGTAGAAACCAATCATGCCTGCAAGACAGGCAGCAAGAGTCATTCCAGTGATTCCAACAGCTTCGCCACCTACTGCGTAATACACAACTGCCATGATGACGTAGAAGAGTGAAAGTCCCGTGAAGAGTTTCCAATTAGCTTTCATGGTTAGTGGCCTTCAGTCGTAATGTGAGGATGATGGAGATCAAATGCTGGTCGCTCTGAACGAATACGCGGCATCGATGTGAAGTTGTGGCGAGGTGGTGGACATGATGTCGCCCATTCAAGAGATGCGCCGTAGCCCCATGGATCATCCACTTCAACCTTAGGCGAGTTGCGAGTAATCCACACATTGATAAAGAACGGAATCATCGAAAGCGCCAAGAGGAAAGAGCCAACTGTTGAAATCATATTCATTCCGGTGAAACCATCAGTTGATAGGTAATCCGCGTAACGACGTGGGAAGCCCTTAATTCCAAGCCAATGTTGAATCAGGAAGGTGAGGTGGAAACCAAAGAAGAGAGTCCAGAAGTGAATCTTACCGAGGCGCTCATTGAGCATGCGCCCTGTCATCTTTGGCCACCAGAAGTAGAACCCTGCGAACATCGCAAAGACCACTGTTCCAAATAGAACGTAGTGGAAGTGTGCAACGACAAAGTAGGAAGCAGAGACCGCAAAGTCCATCGGAGGGGAAGCAAGAATGATTCCAGTCAATCCGCCGAAGAGGAATGTCACGAGGAAGCCCATGACCCATAACATCGGTGTTTCGAAGGTGACATGGCCGCGCCACATCGTTCCAATCCAGTTGAAGAATTTCACACCGGTCGGTACACCGATAAGGAATGTCATAAAGGAGAAGAAGGGCAGCAATACTTTGCCTGATGCGAACATGTGGTGAGCCCATACCGCAACTGATAAAGCTGAGATAGCAATAGTTGCAGCAATCAAACCCTTGTAACCGAAGATTGGTTTGCGGCTAAAGACAGGCAAGATTTCAGTTGCGATTCCAAAGAATGGCAGAGCAAGAATGTAGACCTCGGGGTGGCCGAAGAACCAGAACAAGTGTTGCCACAACATCGCCCCACCATTTGCTGGATCAAAGAGATGCGAATGGAATAAGCGATCTGATTCGAGCCCCAGAAGTGCTGCAGCAAGAGGCGGAAATGCAAGAAGTACCAAGATTGATGTGAGCAGTACATTCCACGAGAAGATTGACATACGGAACATCGTCATTCCTGGTGCACGCATTGTGAAGATGGTCGTAATGAAGTTAACGCCACCAAGAATTGTTCCAAGTCCAGAAATGGCAAGTCCCATAACCCACAGATCTCCACCAATTCCAGGTGAGTATGTTGAGTTAGCTAGTGGTGCGTATGCAGTCCATCCAAATGATGCTGCGCCACCCGGAGTCAAAAATCCAATTGTCGCTTCGATAGATCCGAAGAAGTAGAGCCAATACGAAAGCATATTAAGTCGTGGGAATGCAACGTCAGCTGCTCCGATTTGCAGAGGCATGATGACGTTGGCAAAACCAACAAAGAGTGGGGTTGCAAACATCAACAACATAATGGTTCCGTGCATTGTGAAGATCTGGTTGTACTGCTCGACGCTCAAGAACTGCATACCTGGACGAGCGAGTTCGATGCGGAGTAATAGCGCTAGGAAGCCACCGATAAGGAACCAGGTGAATGACGTTGCAAGATAGAGGTACCCGATGCGCTTGTGATCTGTTGAAGTAATTGTTTTAACGAATTGGCTTCCACGAGAAGTCTTCTGAACTCCTTGACGCGGAGTTGCAACTGTTGGACGGTCTGCGATTATGGTCATGCTGCACTCGCCTTCAATGAGTCAAGATATGCCTGGTACTGCGCTGGGGTTACTACCTTTACCTTAAAGATCATTTGAGAGTGGTTTCGACCGCAGAGAATGTTGCAGCGGCCCGGGTATTCGCCAAGTTTGTTGGCAGTAAATTGAAGATGGTTGGTCTCGCCAGGAAGGTTCTGCATCTGGATCATAAATGCGGGAATCCAGAATCCATGAACAACATCATTTGACGTCAACGTGAAGCGAACTGATTCACCCAGCGGTAGATAGAGCGTTGGAGGCTCAGCAGGGATACCCGTGACTACTGCCGACGGTCCACCTTCAGGATAAGCAAATTGCCATGACCACTGAATTCCTTCAACGGATATCTCATGCTTTACAGGAGATGTCTTATCGGCAATTTTATTCTCTTTGATTGCAGTGAAATAGAAGAGAACTGCAACGATCAAAAACGGAATGATTGTGTAGAGAATTTCAACAGGAATGTTGTACTGCGTTTGCTTTGGGAATTCGCCCTTGCTCGCATGTGCGCGATGGAAGACAGCTGGCCATAAAATTAAAATCAAAGTAATGACGCCTACGACTCCAGCTGCAATCCATGAGTACTGCCAGAGTGACAGTGAAATATCGTTAACGCTCGAGACGCCCTTTGGAAAACCAAGTCCTGAAATATCCTTCGACTGAAACGAGCATCCGCTCAGGAGTAGAAGTGCGGGCAGAACGAGAGCCGCAATTCGGACTGGGCGCCAATTGCGCGGAGCGTGAGATGACATGGGGTTAAGGATAGTGGCGCTGTGTGCATGCGCCTGCCGGAGCGAGTAGCGTTCATCCGGTGGTTCGTGTCACAGGAAATTTCACATCAGAGAGCCCACTTCAGCCTGCCGCCAGAGCCGCGCTACTAGCGGCTTTTGACCAGGGCTGGGCCGATCCCAAGAAGTTATCGCAGAGCTCTGCAAAGGCTGCGATCCTTCGAAACCAATCTCTAGAAAATATCGGAGCACGCCTTGGCATCCGCCCCGATAGCGTTGAAATATTAGGTGAGCCAGCTCTGGGCCATTACTTAGGTATTGCAGGACTACTGAATGAGAGTTCGGCTCTTGCCTATTCAGCAATTGATAAAGGAAAGATTCGCGCCGTTGTCCGCGCGCATCGTGGCTCCACTATTGAACTTCCTGTCAACCATGAAGGAGCAATTGAGGGGGCATCTGCTCTTGCTCCTGGCACCGTTCTTTCGCTGCAGCTGGCAAATCAAGAGACTGGAATTATTCAAGATTATTCAGATCTATCTTCAAAGCAGATCCAGATTGCAGTCGATGCAACGGCATCTGGTTCGCGAGTTCCTCTGCCCGAGCAATGGGACACAGCGCTCTTCGATGCAACATCGTGGAACGGTCCTGCGGGTCTTGCAATTCTTGCCATCAACAATTCACACTCGTTCTCCTACCCACTTCCACATATAGCGCCAATCAAATCTCCTGGCACGTACTCACTCCCACTACTTATCGCTGCATCTGTTGCGCTCGAAAATTTTCAGAATGAAGATACGCGCCTTCGACACTATGCGATTGAGAAATTGGCACAGTTACCTGGCCTCGAGGTAATCGCACCTCATGCCAAGGCTCTCCCCCATGTGTTTTCTTGCGTAGTGGCAGGCGTAGCTGGTGAATACCTGGTCCGTGAACTAGCGCAACGAGGTATCGATATTGATTCTGGATCTGCCTGCTCGCCTGAAGATCTACAGCCAAGCCATGTATTGGCTGCAATGGGATATGCGACCGAAGGTCACTTGCGTTTTACTCTGCATGCAGATGCAACAGAGAGCGATATCGATTACTTAACGCAATCAATATCCGAAGTGATCATCGAACTACGCAGGTAGAAAGGCTGCGATTTCTGCAGCAGCGTCGGCACCGTAAGCATCTTTAAATCGAGCTACAAACTCAGCTTGAGTAAAGCGGTACTCCTGGGTGCCTGTTGTCTCGATGACATAGGTCGCAATCATTGAACCAAGTTGTGCACAACGTTCATGAGATAGACCCCACGCAAGTCCTGCAACGAAACCTGAGCGGAATGAATCGCCTACTCCAGTGGGATCAATCTTCGCTTTTTCTTGTGCGCATCCGACCTTGATAAAAGTGCCATCGATACTTTCGATACGTGCGCCTTCAGATCCAAGAGTCACGATGCGGTACTTCACACGTTCGAGAATTTCGTGATCGCTCCAGCCAGTCTTCTGAATGGCGAGGGCCAGTTCGTATTCATTCATGAAGAGGTAAGTGGCTCCAGAGATTAACTTCTTAATCTCTTCGCCGTTGAGTCGAGCCATCTGCTGCGATGGATCTGCAGCTACAGCTACACCCATCGCGAGAGCAACCTCTGTATGGCGAAGCATCGCCTCTGGGTCATCGGGAGAGACAACGAGAATGTCGAGTTTTCCGACCTTATCCATAATCGGTTTAAGTTCTATATTGCGAGCTTCAGACATTGCTCCGGGAAAGAAGGAAGCAATCTGATTTAACTCTGTATCTGTTGTTACTGTGAAATGTGCAGTGTGTTGCTCTGTAGAAACCAGTGCATGAGATGTGTCGACTCCGTGGCGGGTTAGCCATGCGTCGTAATCCGCGAAATCTTTTCCGACGGCAGCAATCAAGATTGGATTGAGACCAAGTACGCCAAGTCCAAAGGCAATATTGGCCGCGCATCCACCACGACGTACTTCTAATCCATCTACGAGAAATGAGAGTGAAACTTTTTCAAGTGAACCAGCCACGAGTGAATCAGTGAACTTTCCAGGAAAGGTCATCAAGTGATCTAGACCAACAGAACCAGCTACACCGATTTTCATAGCTGGAATCTAACTACAGCTGCGTTGATTTAAGGGCTATTAGTTAAATGAATCGCCGCATGCACAGGAACCTGATGCATTTGGATTATCGATTGTGAAGCCCTGCTTCTCAATTGTGTCAACGAAATCAATAGATGCACCCATGAGGTAAGGGTCGCTCATCTTGTCTACAACAACTTTGACAGAACCGAATTCGCGAGTGACGTCGCCATCTTGATTGCGGTCATCAAAGTAGAGCTGGTAACGAAGACCTGAACAGCCACCTGGTTGAACTGCTACACGGAGGTAGAGATCATCGCGACCTTCTTGTGCAAGAAGAGCAGAAACCTTTGCCGCTGCGACATCAGTCAATGTGATGCCAGTTGTGATCTCGACTGGAGTTGTAGTTGTTTCAGTAGTCATGTGCGCAAGAATACCCGCGTCGGGTTGCTCTGGCTAACCCAAACGCATGACAGTCGGGCTATTAGTATGGGCACATGTCTATCAGCCTCAGTGAACTCCTGATTTTGGGCCAAGGCTCTGATCTGGCATCTGAGCGCGGTGTCTCCTGTTCTGGAGAGCTCCCACCAGCGAGTGACCCGCATCTGGTCGAACGAGCAATCGCCGCAAGGGCTTCGTTGGGATCTCGCGCTCTTATCTTGGGCCATCACTATCAACGCGATGAAGTAATTCAATTTGCCGATATCACTGGTGATTCTTTTAAGTTGGCACAATCTGCTGCTGCTCAAAGCGAAGCAGAATTTATCTTCTTCTGTGGTGTTCACTTTATGGCCGAAAGCGCCGACATTCTTACCTCAGCTAAGCAACGCGTGATCCTTCCTGATCTTGCAGCTGGTTGTTCGATGGCCGATATGGCAACAGCTAATCAAGTCGAGCAATGTTGGAATGAACTTAAAAAAATTGGTGTTTCTGCAAAGACTGTTCCTGTTACCTATATGAATTCATCTGCGGCAATCAAAAGTTTTACCGGCGAACACGGTGGAACAATCTGTACTTCATCAAATGCCCAGAAGAGTTTAGAATGGGCATTTAGTAAGGCGGAGAAAGTTCTCTTCCTTCCTGATCAGCATCTTGGTCGAAATACAGCTGTCTTATCGCTTGGTTTATCGATTGACGATTGCGTGCTGTGGAATCCATGGAAGCCAATGGGTGGGCTCACAGAGGACCAGATTAAGAACGCCAAGATGATTTTGTGGCGTGGCCACTGCTCTGTACACGGCCGCTTTACTCGCCAAACAGTCGATGAGGTTCGTACGCGAGTTCCTGGAGTCCAAGTCATCGTTCATCCCGAGTGCCAACATGACGTTGTATTGGCCGCAGATGTTGTTGGAAGCACAGAAAAGATTATTCAGACTGTTTCCTCATCGCCTGCCGGAAGTAAGTGGGCTATCGGCACTGAGCTCAACCTTGTTTCGCGCCTTGCCCAGAACAATCCTGATAAGGAAGTTGTCTTCCTCGATAAGACTGTCTGCTACTGCTCAACCATGAATCGAATCGATCTTCCCCATTTGGTCTGGGCGATGGAATCAATCGTTGCAGGCCATATCGTCAATGAAATCAAGGTTGATGAGCGTGTGGCGAAGTATTCGCGGTTAGCGCTCGAGCAGATGCTCGCTCTATAGTTCCACTCATGTCTGATGCAACCGAAAATAAAAAAGGCCGCCCTACTCCAAAGCGTAAGGAAGCCGAAGCAGCCCGCAAAGTTTCATCCTTGGCACCTGCATCTACCAAGGCCGAGAAGCAACGCGCAAAGGCAGCAGCTAAGAGTGCACGCGTTGCACAACGCGCCGCCTATATGCGTGGAGACGAGAGCGCACTTCCATTGCGCGACAAAGGACCTGTAAAGAAGTATGTTCGCAATTATGTAGATGCTCGTCGCTCCATAGGCGAATATTTCTTGCCTGTAATTTTTATCGTTCTCTTCTTAACACTCATCCCTAATCCGATTTTCCAAATTGGAAGTATTGCAATCATGTACACAGTGCTTTTAGTTTCGGTCATAGATGGCTTCTTGCTCACTCGCAAACTCAAGAGAGAAGTCAGCGTGAAATTCCCAGGAGCCGAGCTCAAGGGAATCGGAATGTACGGATGGCTTCGTTCAACTCAGATGCGCAGAATGCGCACACCTAAGCCTGCAATCAAAGCTGGCGAGCCCTTCTAACGCAATTAAGCGCGAGGGTTTGGACTCTCGTTCTTCTTAGGATCGCGCTCTGGCAGGTTGCCTAGTGCGCTATCAATTGCCTTAATGACATCAGCTGAAAGTTTCACACCGGACGCTTTCACATTCTCTTTGACCTGAGAAGGCTTAGTGGCTCCCATAATTGCGGAAGAGACATTGTCATTGCTGAGCACCCAGGCAAGAGCGAGCTGGGACATTGAAAGATCTAGCCCTTCAGCAATTGGCTTCAATTTCTGCACTGCAGTCAAAATCTCATCCGACATCAAGCGAGAGATAAAGTTTGCACCGCTCTTCTTATCTGTGGCTCGTGAGCCTGCAGGTGGCTTCTTACCTGGAAGATATTTTCCAGTAAGTACACCTTGCGCCATTGGTGACCAGACAATTTGGCCGATTCCCTCTTTGCGTGAAAGAGGCACAACTTCAGCTTCAATCACACGCCAGAGCGCTGAATATTGAGGCTGGCTTGAAACGAAACGGTTATAACCACGAGCATCTTGAATCTTGAGGGCTGCAGCAATCTGCTGAGCATTCCATTCGGAGAATCCGATGTAGCTGACCTTGCCTTGGCGAATCAGATCGTCAAAGGCGCTGAGTGTTTCTTCTAGTGGAGTTTCAACGTCAAAGCGGTGTGCTTGATAGAGATCGATGTGGTCTGTGTTGAGTCGCTTAAGAGATGCGTTACATGACTCCATGATGTGCTTACGGGATAGGCCACGATCATTTTTTCCAGTACCAGTTGGCCAATAGACCTTTGTGAAGAGTTCATATGATTCACGACGAACGCCCTTGAGAGCCTTAGCAAGAACTACTTCTGCCTTGGTTCCTGCATATACATCTGCCGTATCGAAGGTTGTGATTCCTTGGTTGAGTGCTTCACGTACACATTTCACGGCTGCTTCTGTCTCTACTTGCGATCCATGTGTAATCCAGTTTCCATAAGAGATTTCAGAGACATACATTCCGGTACTGCCAAGGCGTCTATATTCCATATCCGAACCTTACGGCGCGCGTGGTGAGTTGCCAACACCTATGGGCTGTGGTTTCCTTCGCAAACAACTTCATAGATATCTCTGTAGGGGAAGTTCGGTGCAAATCCGACGCTGACCCGCAACCGTAAGACTGTCCACACATGTGAACTGTTCAAGTCGGATTACCTACATCGATATTTGCACGTGACCAACACCCGCCGAGGTTTGCGGGGTGTAGTCCAAAGGTATTTGGCGCATTTGGCCGACCGCTAGCGAGCTACCCCTGTGAGACTCTTCTTTTAGGAGTTCACACTGTGAAAACACATTACAAGAAGATTGCAATCGCACTACTTCTCGTCTCAACTCAGATCATCGCAATTCCAGCATCACATGCTGCAACTAAGGGCTACCGCTATTGGGGTTACTTTCAAGCAGCGCCAGGAGCATCGAAATGGAAGGCTGCCATGACAGGGCCAACTGTTGATATTGCGGATGGCGCTGTCGAAGGATGGTCATTTGTCTTCAGTAGCGATGATGTTCCATCTGTAGCACCAACTACAAAGCCAAGTTTTGCTTCGATTTGCGGCTCGACGAAAGCCGATCCGGATACAAAACGCATCGCTCTTGTCGTCGAGTTTGGCAGTCCCGTATATGCACCTAAAGGTGAAAAAGTTCAGAAGCCAATCGTGCAATGCGTAACCACAGCCAAAAGCTCACAAGGAATTGATGTATTGGGACAGGTAATCAAGGTTCGCTCAAATCCATCTGGACTTATCTGTGGTCTGAATGGATATCCCAAGAAGGAGTGCGGGGTTGAGATTCAAACACCTGCGGCACTTGTGAAGAAGTAAGTTCCATGAGAAAGCCACTGCATCCACTCACTCTGTGGATTGCTTCGATTCTCCTAGCAATCGGAGTAGTTGCACTCGATAGCGCCTTTATCGCGCTTGCGATTGTGGGCGCAGTGGCGCTCTTTGTTTTTGTACGACGCGACGGTTCTCCTTGGAATATGAGCTTTGCTCTTTCGTTGCGTATTGGCGCAACCATTCTTGCCATTCGTACGGTGGTTGGGGTTTTGATTGGAGTTCCGATACCTGGACGAGCTATCTTCACGATTCCAATTCTTCACCTTCCATCATGGATGCCTGGTATTCGAATTGGGGGCACAGTGACCATCGAAAGATTGTCATCATCGCTGCATGAAGGCGTCATGATCGCCGCGTTGATCGCCCTTTTTGGGGCGGCTACTTCCCTGACAAGTCCACATAGATTGTTGCGTGTTACACCGTCATTTATCTATGAAATTGGAATCACTCTTGTCATTGCCACTTCACTCTTTCCACAGATGGCAACGAGTATTCGTCGCATTCGCGCAGCTCAGAAGTTACGAGGCATGGAGAAGGTAAAACTCGGTGCAATCGCTCTTCCTCTCTTAGAAGAGTCGCTAGCCCGATCATTGCAACTGGCTGCATCCATGGATGCACGTGGTTATGGAATCAGTCGCAAGCGTTCTCGCTATCGTCCTCAACAGTGGCTTTTCAGAGATAGTGCATTGATCGCAGGCGCAACTGCCATCTGCCTTGCGATGGTCGTCCAATGATTAGATTTTCAAATGTCTCACTGGTGTACCCACACTCCACCAAGACAATTCTTGAAGACCTCTCTTTCGAGATAGAAGAAGGCGAAATGGTCTTAGTCATGGGCGAGACTGGTTCAGGAAAATCTTCACTCTTAAAACTCATCAATGGTCTTGTCCCCCATCACACCGGCGGAATTCTGGCCGGGGATATCTCAGTTGATGGAATTTCTACACGCACTGTGAAACCTGGTGCCTTGGCCCACCTTGTCGGAATCGTTGGACAGAATCCACTTAACGGCTTTGTTACCGATATTGTCGAAGAAGAACTCGCCTTCAGCATGGAAGCTCTCAACGTCGCACCTGATGTCATGCGCAAAAGAGTGGAGGAAGTTCTCGATATTCTGGGGCTCACCGCAATCCGCAATCGTTCGATTGCAACGCTGAGCGGTGGTGAACAACAACGTGTGGCTATTGGAACCGCTCTGGTGATGCACCCAAAGGTTTTAGTTCTGGACGAACCCACAAGCGCTCTCGATCCGATTGCAGCCGAAGAAGTTCTCTCTGTTCTTCACAGATTGGTGCATGACTTAAGCGTCACCGTCATCATCGCCGAACATAGGCTCGAGCGAGTAATTCAATTTGTTGATCGCATTATCTATATCGAAGGAAATGGCGAGACATCTATCGGACCAGCCGAAGAGATTCTGCAGCGGGCAGAACTTGTTCCACCGATTATCAGACTTGCTCGTGCTCTACATCTCAATGAGTTCAAGACGAGCGTCAGAGATGTGCGACGACAAACGGAAGAATTCCGACTTCGCGATTATCCAGTTTCACCAGCCCGCTCTCGCTCTTCAATTCCTGCCATTGTCGTTTCCGAGATTTCACATTCTTACGGAAGAAAGAGTGCGCTACGTAAGGCAAGTACAACGATTGGCCATGGCGAAATCGTCGCCATTATGGGAAGAAATGGTGCGGGAAAGAGCACACTCCTGCACTCCAT
>JBAWXP010000004.1:0-23954 GCA_037143995.1 Actinomycetota bacterium | reverse complement strand
GCAAGCCAGGCATCAAATGGACCAGCAACAGCCCCAAATGATTTGCGCGCATCAAGCAGACGGGCATAGAGCGCAGGATCCTTAACAGAGAGTGAGCCAAGGATGACATCGCTATGGCCAGCCAAATACTTTGTTACTGAGTGCATCACAACATCGGCGCCAAAGGTGAGTGGTTTCTGATTCAGTGGCGTTGCAAATGTATTGTCAAAGCCCACACCTAAATTTCGCTTCTTTGCTTCTCCGATAATGACTGCAACCTCTGCGACACCAAGCCCTGGATTTGTTGGTGATTCGACCCAGAGAAATGCAGCACCTTGCAACTGCGAAATCACTTCTTTTGTATCTGTAATATCAACAAAACGTACGTCAAGGCGTCCATCTTTATGATGTCGCTTCAAGAGTGACATCGTGCCGCTATATCCCTCGTGAGATGCGACAACCGGTGCGCCATGAGGCAAGAGAGAGAAGACTGCAGTAATTGCTGACATTCCAGATGAGAACAAAATCGTTGAATCCGCTTCTTCTAATGCGCTAATGGCATCTTCAAGTGGATTCCAGGTTTCGTTTCCAAATCTGCCGTAACTGATCGGACCATCTGCGACAAAAGTTGAGTTGAGTGAAATGGGAAGGTTAATTCCTTCACCCGCTACATGCGGTGGTCGCCCGCTAGAGATTGCAATTGTCTCGGGGCGAAGGTCATCAGCTGCCATGCCCTAAGAGTAATCGTTACAGCAGAACTGTGGCGAGGCGATTGAAAGCCTCTTCAAGAATTTCTGGGCTGGTAGCGAAATTTAATCGAACAAATTGTGTTGATTGGACTCCAAATCGAAGTCCTTGAACGAATGCAACCTTGCCTTTCTCGCGCAGTACCGCCGATGGGTCTTCGCCCAAGTTGAAGGAGGTGAGATCGAGCCATGCAAGATACGAGCAATGTGGAATTCGATATCCAACGCCTGGCGTCTTGGATTCAATGAGAGATGCCACAAGATTGCGATTGTGATCAAGTTGAACCATCAGAGCATCAAGCCATGGCTCGCCCTTTTCAAATGCAGTAACGCTGGCGAATGCGCCTAGAAGGGAAGCTCGGTAGTGCGTTGCTGGGGCAATCGCATTGAGGGTCTCGTGAACCTGCGCATTCTCAGTAACGATAATGGCGCATTTGAGTCCGGCAATATTCCATCCTTTACTTGCAGCTGTAATGGTGATTCCTACTTCACGAGCAGTTTCAGATACTGCAAGAAAGGGAGTAAAGGTGTGTTCGGCAAATGTCAGAGGTGCATGGATTTCATCACTGAGTAGATAGACGTTGTGCTTCTTGGCAAGATCAGCAAATCGAGAAAGTTCTTCGCGGGTGTAAACGCGGCCCAGTGGATTGTGAGGATTACTAATGAGGTGGGCCTTAATACCTGATGCATATGCCTTTTCGATTCCATCCCAATCAAGAATCCAATTACTTCCATTGATCTGTGTCTCTGATTGAGTAAGTGGGACATCTACTTCAACTAGGTGAGTCTCTTTGCACCATGTGAAGAAATTTGGATAGATGGGAGAGTTAATTAATACCTTATCGCCAGGTTTTGTAATGACTCGCAATACTTCGACAATTCCAACGCCTACATCGGCTGCGATGCGAACCTGAAGTGGGTCTACATCCCATCCCCACCGGCGCTTTGCAAAGCCAGCAAATGCTGTTCCCATTTCAGGAATTGGCCCAAGGTAGCCAAGATCAGAGTGATCAATCATCTCTCGCAGAGTTTGGCGAATGGGATCGGCTACCGGAAAATCCATTTCAGCCACAGGTAGCGGAAGTACATCCTTCGGAAATGACCGCCACTTTTCACTGCGATGTGTCTGCAATTCGCTGAGATCTAAAGCCCGGAAGTCGCTCATGGACTTAGTATGTCACTGTCAATAAAGTTAATCTATGGTTTCAGAATCGCAGATGAAGAAGATTGCCAAAGAGATATCTTCACGCGACGCACGGCTAGCACGGGTAGTTGAGGCGCACCCTTTATGCACTGTCGGCCGTAATCCAAAGCCTGTAACTCACTTTGAAGCTCTTGTGGAATCAGTAATTTCACAGCAATTGGCGGTGAAAGCTGCGGACACAATCTATGGCCGCGTGAAAGAACTCGCTCGCGGTCGCATGGTTCCTGGGCGTATTGCAGAAATAACAGAGTCACAGATGCGTGCTGCAGGTGTATCTGGTGCAAAGTTTAAAACAATTCAAGGACTTGCCGATGCAGCAATCACAAAGACGATAAAGATTAATTCTCTACACGAAATAGACGACGATCAACTGATCTTCAATCAGCTCACATCTCTCTGGGGAATCGGTCCATGGACAGTTGATATGTTTATGATGCATCAACTTGGACGCCTTGATATCTGGCCTACAGGTGACCTAGGGGTACGGCGGGGCTGGGAGAAAATCTATTCGCTTAAGAGTGAGATCGAACCCAAGGCGCTAGAGAAGAAGGGCGAAAAATTTCGTCCTTATAGAAGCGTTGTCGCTTGGTATTGCTGGCGAGCGCTTAGCTAACTACAGCTGGAAATGCCACACCCGTTGAGGAGTGACAGTCATACCCGTTGGGATTCTTCTGCAGATACTTCTGGTGATACTCCTCAGCGAGGTAGTAAGGAATACCGTCGGCGCTCTTGATTTCCGTGACAATCTCACCGATTCCTTCGCGAGTCAGAGATGCCTGATACACATCGCGAGTCACTTCTGCCTGCAAAAGTTGTGATTCAGAGGTTGTGAAAATTGCACTGCGATATTGCGTTCCGATATCTCCACCTTGGCGATTAAGAGATGTTGGATCATGCATCACCCAAAACTCTTCGAGAAGTCGTCGATATGTCACAACTGTGGGATCAAAGCTCACTTCAACCATTTCTGCATGGCCGGTAACACCTGTGCAGACTTGTTCGTATGAAGGGTTAGCTCTCATTCCACCCATGTAACCAACGCTTGTTGCAGTGACGCCTTCAATATTCCAGTAGCGACGTTCTGCGCCCCAGAAGCACCCTGTTGCAAAATAAGCTTTCTCTGAACTGTTCATAGTCGGATAACCTACCCTTCTACCTGCGCCCCCGTAGCTCAGGGGATAGAGCACTGCCCTCCGGAGGCAGGTGCACAGGTTCGATTCCTGTCGGGGGCACGCGATATAAATCACCTCAATTATGGAAATCTCTTTCGCTTCCCTGTTGTTTATCTAAGTAACAACAGGGAGAATTACTATCTTGCGCAGTTGGTTGTGCGCACATTCACCAACTGTTTCGAAGGGAGTAGAGCCATGGACTGGAGACATCAATCCGCCTGTCGCGATGAAGATCCCGAACTCTTCTTCCCCGTCGGAAATACAGGCCCTGCCATTACCCAGATCGAAGAGGCGAAGAAAGTCTGTAATCGCTGCATCGTCAAGGATGCCTGTCTTGCGTGGGCTCTTGAATCAGGTCAAGATGCCGGAGTCTGGGGCGGACTTTCTGAAGATGAGCGTCGCGCCCTCAAGCGCCGTGCAGCACGTAATCGTGCACGTCTAGCAGATAACTCACACTCTTAATTTTTAAGCAGTCACTTACACGTTTGGAAATGTAAGTATCGCTCTGGTCTCTTTCTCATCTGTAATCAAAGATAACGTTCCGCGCAATTCATTCTCGGTCAGCGTGCGAACTATCTGAAGTCCAAGGTTGGGTGAGGTTGAAATATCAAATCCATCAGGAAAACCAACACCATCATCAGAGATAGTTACTGAAACTTCGCTGCCTTGTATTGCCGTGTGTATCCCCAGCGCAGACCCTTCTTCAGCTAATCCATGTTCAAGTGCATTATGAATTAGTTCGGTGATAACTAGCGCTAAAGGTGTCGCAATGCGCGGTTCAAGAGAGCCAAGCTTTCCGGTGCGCTCAATTTTTAGTTCACTCATACGTGGACTGAGTTCGAGTGCATGAGATACCAAGCTATCGAGAACCTCATCGAAGGCAACGGATGAATCCCTGCTGCTCGATAGCGTTTCATGCACCAGCGCGATGGATGCAATGCGGCGAACCGCTTCATTGAGGGCCGCACTAGCTCCTGGATCTTCAATGCGACGTGCTTGCAGTCGAAGGAGCGCCGATACAGTCTGAAGGTTGTTCTTCACGCGGTGATGGATTTCCCGAATAGTTGCATCTTTTGTTACCAGTTCACGTTCGCGACGGCGAAGTTCGGTAACGTTATTGAGCATCACGATTGCACCGATGCGGTCTTCGCCTTTGCGCAAGGGAAGGACTGTGAAATCAATAGTTCCGCCAACATTCTCGATTTCGACACGCTTTAGTGATTTACCTGTGAGCCCCATTGCAATCGTTTCTTCCTGTGCATCCGGACGAATTCGCGCGAGTGATTCTGCAACGTCACCTAGTACATGGCCTTCTACTTCACTGACCCATCCAAGACGGCTAAATGCTGAACGTGCATTGGGGCTTGCATAGGAAACAACGCCATTGACATCGAGGCGGATTAAACCGTCACCCACGCGTGGTGCGGGGTCAAAAAGTGATGCTGCATCGGGATATGGAAATGATCCTTCAGCAATCATTCGATAAAGATTATGTGCAATCTCGCGGTAGTTAAGTTCGAGTCTGCTGGGTTGACGCATTAACTCTGAATCACGGTGACGTGAAATAACACCAATCACATGGCCATCAAAGATCACTGGGATTGTCTCTTCCTTCACCATGTGATCGCCCATAGGTTCAGGCTGGGTATCGCGGACAATTTCGGCATCAGATAAAGCTTGATCGATATATGGGCGAGAGCCATGTGTGATCTCATCGCCGATAACATCGAGCGGAAAGAGAGTCGCTGCAGTAGTTGGACGGATATGAGCAACTGCTACATAGCCAGTTGGCCAGCTCTTAAAATCTTTGCGTAATGGAACCCAGAGAATGAGATCTGCAAAGGAGAGATCAGAGAGCAACTGCCAATCGGCGATGAGCTCGCGTAATCGATAAATTTGCTCAGGAGATAACGGACTTCGGTCGCGTACATACTCTTCAATCGATGCCATATGAAATTACCCGAGCCAGCCCTGAATATTTTCGGCAATCTCTTGTGTGGCAAACCATGTGAGTTCTTCCCCGTCGCTTGAGACTTCGAATAGGCAATCAACGTTCTCCCATACAAGTGGAGCTGATAACGAGACAGACATATCGTGGCTTTCGGAGATGATGGTGGCGGGAATTTCAAAGGCCAGCACGCATGCAACACCTGAATCTGCTGTCTTCATATCAAGTGCATCTTCGGCGGCAACCATGGAGAGTGTGTATTCAATCTCTTCATCATCAAGATCTTGGTTATCGACAATAAATTGAGAAGTAGGAGCATAGATATCGGAGACATCGAAGGTGCCGGATGCAAGAAACTCGTGCACCTCTTTGGCAGTCATTGCCACATATCCACGCATGAGCTAAGCCTATAAGACGTTATGAGATTACTTCACCGGCAATTCGAGCTATCGCCTTGCGCAGCAGACTCTTCTCATTTGATTCAAGAAGGGTCATCTGCTCACTTTCGGCTGCATGCAGGCTGCGAGCATCGTGAGGTAATTCGAGAATTCGACGTGGACGCAAAGGCGTGACTAGCTTTGAGAATTTTTCACTCTGGCCACCAGATCGCTTCTCCAGCGGGCGCTGTGTATGAAGGAATGAGATTGCAGGTTTGATGGAATTTGTAGCAAGCTCCACAGTAAGTGATTTCAGCCTCTCAATTCCTAAATGATCGCCAACTGAAAGAAGAATGAGTTCGTCGGCGAAATTACTTACCCAGATAAGTGCTTCACTCGACCACCGCCTGCCAGATAAATTTGCAGCAAGATCGCGCACAACGCCGATATCGATAACAACGCAATCGAAATCAGAGATAGTCCGATCAAGTGATTCAATACCTTCAGAGATTTCTGCGCGAGTGATTTCTTGCGCCCACAACCCAGGTGAAATCTGGCGAGGGTGGCTACCTTGCTGCAGGCCACGTTGTCCAAGGAGCGCTGCAATAGCAGGTGCATATGCGTGTGCATCAACGAGTGCGGTCTTCTTATTCAGTGAAGCAATTTCTGAGGCGAGATTGATTGCAAAGGTTGTACACCCAAGTCCTCCTGATATTGAACCGATAGCAATCACCTTTGCTCTCTTTGCAGATTCTCGTTGCAGCTGCGAGCGTATGAGAGGAGTTCGCAGAGTTCCACGCATGAGAGCAATCAGAGTAAGAGAGGAGTCAGGAACGGAGATTGCATCTGAATACGTAGAGTGATCATCTGCTGATGATTGGAAGAGAATTACCTGCTTTGTAACCTTTCGAAGATGCGCAAGTATCTCTTCAGTCAGCCCATCGCAATCCGTTGAGATAAGAAGTACCCACTGCGAGCTCTCTTTATCCTTCAAAAATGTAAGTAACGATTGGCAATCGAGGGCCCGAAAGTTAATGCTCCACCCTTGCGAATAGAGAGTGCTTGCGATAAACCCTTCAGATTCCGGGCTGCGAATCGCGGTGAGAGCAATCTGCGGCTGCGGTTCAGCCATGAGATTGCACAACTACCAAACGACCGCTGGTAGTTGCATCCAGCAGATCTGCCACGGCCTCTCGATCTATCGAGATTGTAATAGCGACCTCTCCCCCAAAATTTGAACCTTTTCTATCTAACGATGTAACGAATACTCCACTTGCAATGTGATGAGGTTGTTCTGGAGCCTCACCATTTTTTGCATCATGGAGTTGAAAGATGGTGACTACATCTCCTGCTGCAACAGTTGAGGGAATATCTACCGACCTGACGCTGACACTGATCTGTTGGTGGGTCATTGCTTGCGAGTCATCAGTCAGAGCAGAGCCCTGCAGTAATTCGCCAGTCGATAGCTTTCGAAGAGTAATAGAACCGATGGGGTTTGCTTTTTGTGATAGGTATCGCGCAGATGAAGCGCCGAGTGATACTGATTGAAAGCCGAGATCACTTGCCTCAAGTTGAGTGCCGGCTGCAACTGGGCGCATCACTACCCAAAATTTCTGAGTGTGGTTTGCAGCGATTGACATTGCATACGATGCGATAAGTGCTGCCAGACAGAGTGCGATTGAGACTAGGAGTCGTGAGTAGGAAATCTTCTTGGAAGGCATGCGGCGCAGAGTAAAGAGCAGTAGAGATGGATGAGCCTGCTTATTCACAGTACTTCTAAAGTGCTATTGGAATTAGCACTATCGAATGATTTGCCGCATGGAACAGAGTTGCACCATCCATCCATGACAACAGAACCTCAAGAGATCACAACACAGGTACAGCGACCTTGGATGCAACTCATTTCGAGCACTGAAGATCCAGCCTTGTGGAGCCATCCCGTACTCGATCTCTTTGCACCTCCACCACGTGAAAAGTTTGAACAGAAAGCCAAGCTCTACCTGGTGCCTTCGACATTTGGCGAAGATCTCGAGGCAGATGAGATGCCGGTTCCTACTTCGGCATCCGAGTTGCCAGATATACATATGTGGACGATGAAGTTCATAGTAAGTGTTGTCGAAATCTGGGGCGGAAGAAGACAACCCGCACAATTAATTCGCTGGTGTCACCGCGTGATTTATATGGAGCTATTAAAGAAATCTGGAACGCAATCTGAGATTGGCAAAATCAAGAGTATTCATCAATCACAACCACTTGATGGAATCTGCGAGACGACAGCTTTAATTCGCTATGGCAATCGCCTGCGCGCAGTTGTGATTCGATTTGAAGGTGTGGATGGTCGATGGCTCTGCACCGCTTTGGAGATGATTTAGCGAGAGTAAATTAAGCAGCGCCGTGGCAGCGCTTAAATTTCTTACCTGAGCCACATGGACATGGGCTATTGCGCGAAACATCAGTTGAAGTTGCGACACCGTTCTCATCAGCCGCTGTGTATTGAAGCTTCTGAGCCTGGGCTGGCTTCTCTTCTACTCCGCGAGCTTTAACTTCTGATCCATCACCTTCGATGGTGACTTCGACATTGAAAACTAGGCTTGCAAGCTCTTCCTTAATTGCATCCATCATCGCAGAGAAGAGTTCGTAGCCTTCACGCTGATATTCAACCAATGGATCGCGTTGTGCCATCGCACGTAGCCCAATACCTTCTTGGAGGTAATCCATCTCGTAGAGATGCTCACGCCATTTGCGATCGAGAACTGAGAGTAGAACTTTTCGCTCGAGTTCGCGTAAAACATCTGCACCTAGCTCTTCTTCGCGAGCTTTATATGCCTTTGCAGCATCGTCAATAATGCGGGATTCAAGGAAATCAACATCGAGAGCTGCGGCAGAACCTACTTCAGCGATGATCTGCTCTGGAGTAAATGAGATTGGGTAGAGCAGCTTGAGCGCTGTCCATAGTTGATCGAGATCCCAATCTTCGCCATACCCTTGTTGCGATGCGGCATGAACATATGCTGAAAGTGTGTCCGCAACAAAGTCACTAACCTGCACGCCAATATCTTTTCCTTCAAGTACCAACCTGCGTTCTCCGTAAATTACTTCACGTTGGCGGTTCATGACATCGTCATACTTCAATACATTCTTACGAATTTCAAAGTTCTGTGCCTCTACTTGAGTCTGTGCGGATCGGATCGCATTAGAGACCATCTTGGATTCGATAGGTTCATCTTCAGGAAGACCAGCTGCTGCAAGTACTCGTTCAACGATTCCTGAGTTAAAGCGACGCATCAAATCATCTTGGAGTGAGAGATAGAAGCGTGATTCGCCGGGATCGCCTTGGCGGCCGGAACGACCACGTAGCTGGTTATCAATACGACGTGATTCGTGGCGCTCAGTACCTAATACATAGAGTCCGCCGAGAGAAACAACTTCTTCATGCTCTTTAGCAATGGCATCTTTCTGCTTAGCAATTTCTGCAGGCCATGCAGCTTCGTACTCAGTTGGATTATCAACGGGAGAGATGCCACGACGTTGGAGTTCAAAGTCAGCCATAAATTCTGGGTTTCCACCGAGCATGATGTCGGTTCCGCGACCTGCCATATTAGTTGCAACGGTGACTGCGCCTTTTGTACCAGCGCGAGCAACAATCGCTGCTTCACGTTCGTGATGCTTGGCGTTGAGAACTTCGTGAGGAACTCCAGCTTTCTTTAAAAATGCAGAGAGTTCTTCTGACTTTTCAACACTGACGGTGCCCACAAGAACTGGTTGTCCCTTACGGTGGCGCTCAACAATGTCACGAGTAACGGCTGCAAACTTTCCAACTTCTGATTTGTAGACCAAATCTGATTGATCGATACGTTGCATATCGCGGTTTGTAGGAATTGGAACAACACCGAGCTTGTAGATCTGATGGAATTCAGATGCTTCAGTCATCGCTGTACCAGTCATACCTGAAATAGTTTGATAGAGACGGAAATAATTCTGCAGAGTAATAGTTGCAAGGGTCTGATTCTCATCCTTGATTTCAATGCGCTCTTTCGCTTCGAGGGCTTGGTGGAGCCCCTCGCTGTAGCGGCGCCCTGCAAGCATGCGACCGGTGTGCTCGTCGACAATCAATAGCTCGCCGTTCATGACTACATAATCTTTATCGCGCTTAAAGAGCTCTTTGGCGCGGACAGAGTTATTGAGATATCCGATGAGCGTTGTATTTGCTGCCTCGTAAAGGTTTTCAATCTTGAGGAGTTCTTCAACTTTAGTGACGCCTTCTTCAAGGATGCCAATTGTCTTCTTCTTCTCATCGACTTCGTAATGCTTATCGCGGTCGAGCTTGGTGGCGATATTGGCAAATTCTACGTACCACTTGGTTGCCTTATCTGCGGGTCCACTGATGATCAAAGGAGTACGAGCTTCGTCAATCAAAATTGAGTCAACTTCGTCAACGACAGCAAAGAAGTGTTCGCGCTGCACGCAATCCTCGAGGGACCATGCCATATTGTCACGTAGGTAATCAAAGCCAAATTCATTATTTGTGCCGTAGGTAATATCTGAAAGGTATGCAGCGCGTCGTTCTGCAGGAGTCATGCTGTTGAGAATGACACCAACAGATAATCCGAGGAAACGGTGGATGCGTCCCATCCATTCGCTATCGCGCTCTGCAAGATAGTCGTTTACGGTAACAACGTGCACGCCTTTGCCAGCTAGCGCATTGAGATAAGAAGGAAGTGTTGCAACGAGAGTCTTTCCTTCACCAGTACGCATTTCTGCAATGTTTCCGGAGTGAAGTGCAGCGCCACCCATAATTTGAACGTCATAGTGGCGTTGTCCAAGGGTGCGCTTTGCGGCTTCGCGCACTACTGCGAATGCCTCGGGCAGAATGTCATCGAGAGTAGAGCCTTGTGCAAGGCGGCTCTTAAATTCTGTGGTCTTTGAGCGTAATTGCTCATCAGAGAGTGGAGAGATTGAACTTTCGAAAGCGTTGACCTTGTCGACGATCTTGCTGAGGTCGCGAAGAATTTTTCCTTCGCCAGCTCGCATGATGCGATCGATAATTGAAGCCATCGGTCTACCTTCCACTTGCTCTACTGCAGGACGCTAAATCAACCCTCTTATACTAGGGGTTCGGCGACGCAGGCAGTTACGGCCGCTGCCACCTCAATCCCCTTCTCGCGCAGGGCGCGTGCAGCTTCACTGATAGTCGCCCCAGTTGTGACGAGGTCGTCAATCACAAAAGCCTTTCCATTGAGGTATTTCAGAGAAGTCAGAGCCCCGTCGATATTTATAAATCTATTCTTTGCATCGAGTGATGATTGATCTCGAATGACCCGTGTGTGCCGCAGATTTTCATATGTCGCAAGCCCGGACTGTTCTGAAAGTGCATGAGAAAGATGAGTAATAAATTGTCTACCCCGAAGACGTGCGACTGCTTTTCGAGATGGGATGGGTACCAAGAACCCTTGCCCTTGTTCCTTGATGCAATATCGAAGCGCATGCATTAGCGCACCAGTAATCAATGTATCTGCGCCAGAAAGTCCATTCTCTTTTGCGGCCAAGATAACTTTTCCGGCTATCGGTGAATAAGGGATTGCAGAATAAATGGGAAAATGTGGTGCGCTATGTGACCACGTGCGATAGATATGTGGGTGCCAATACCGTCTACACATCGAACAAATAGTCAGTCCGAGCGCAGAACAACCAATGCATCGGCTAGGAAATATCAGTTCCTGAATTGAGAGAAGGCTCTTCACTCACCGAGTGTGGTGGAAGCACTATGTGAAATTAGAGATAGAAATTTTCTTGGTGGAAATCTTCAGGAGTAATCTTGATAGGGCGAGCATTGATGGAATCCCCTGCTACGCGTGGAAGCGTGAGTACAAAGTGCGCACCTTTTCCGGGTCTTCCCCACGCATCGAGCTCTCCATTGTGTAGCCGCGCATCTTCGAGTGCGATAGAAAGACCTAAGCCCGTCCCCCCGCGTACTCGTGCTCGTGAAGGGTCTGCGCGCCAGAAACGATCGAAGACTCGGATCAACGCTGATTCATCGAGCCCAGAACCACGATCACGTACGCCAATACCAACCTCTGTATCAGTGGCAACAATCGTGACGACAACTTCTTGATCGTCGGCATGATCGAGGGCATTAGAGAGAAGATTGCGCATAATTCTTTCCACGCGGCGGATATCTGCCTTGATCGGAACAGTCTCAGATTCAGTTTCGATGCGAATTCCAGAGTCAGTATCTGTATCTCCTAGCTCAAAGTCCTTGATGCAACGTTTAACTAGATTCACTACATCAAACTCAGAAGGTTCAAGCACAGCAACTTCGGCATCAAATCGGCTGACTTCGAGGAGATCTTCCAATAGTCGTTCAAAGCGCTCAATTTGTGCGGACAAGAGTTCTGAGCTTCGTGAGACAACGGGGTCAAAGGATTGACGTTGATTATAAATAACTTCAGATGCCATGCGAAGCGTAGTCAGAGGAGTACGAAGCTCGTGAGAAACATCTGATACAAAACGTTGTTGCACGCGCGAAAGATTTTCAAGTCTAGAAATTTGTCTCTCAATTGAAAGCGCCATCTCGTTATAGGAGCGCGCCAAGGTAGCCATCTCATCTTGAGAGTTGATAGCCATTCGCTGGCTAAAATCGCCTTCAGTAAATTGATTCGCGATGCGCGCTGCTTCACGAACAGGGCGAACAACCTGTCGTACAACAAGGAATGTAATCAGTGCGATGAGAAGAATGAGTGCCAAGCCGGTAAAGAGTAAAGAGTTTTTAATGAGCTCAATAGTTGCTTGCTGATTGCCTAGCGAAAAGACAATATACATTTCATACATTCCACCAGAGGGAATATTTACTCTCTTGCCCACTACTAGAGATTGTTCTTCAACTCCAGATTTCTGCATGATCTTCGCATAGGCATACTTGACTTCACCGCTCTTGGCAATCTGCTTTCTGAGCGATTGAGGAATTGACTTAGGGACAATGAGGTCCGATGTCATCTCATATGAGTTTTTTGAACGAGTTGTGGTTGCAGGACGCAAGAAAACTACTTCTCGGCGAGCTTCTTTCACAACTTGCGTTGTCGAATTAACAATAATATCTGCAAGAATTTTCTTTCGTTCTTCAACAGTTGAGTTTCTTGAGATGACCAACTTATATTCAGCATCAAAGAAGGTAAATTTTGATTCAGCAAGTGAGGACGTCAGGGATGCTGATTGAATTCCATCTGAAAGTCTGGAGAAGAGCGCCGATCCTGCTAGTAAGATAACGCCTAGCGAGAGCACGACAGTTGAGAGAATAACTTTTGTCGCAAGCGATTGCGCAAGCGCCTGTCGAATACTTCTCATGAAGATTCTGCCCGTTTACGCTGGGCCGCCCGCCTTATAACCAACTCCACGAACTGTCATAACAATTTCAGGATGCTCAGGATCATGTTCGACCTTTGAACGTAGGCGCTGTACGTGGACATTGACTAAGCGGGTATCTGTGCTGTGACGGTAACCCCATACTTCACTCAAGAGCGCATCGCGAGTAAATACTCGTCCTGGATCCTTAGCAAGGGCCACGAGGAGATCAAACTCGAGTCGAGTGAGCTGAATAAGTGTTGCACCACGTTGAACCTCATGTGCAGTTACATCGATGACAAGGTCGCCAATTGTGAGTAGCCCTGTAACGTCAGCATTTGTGCGACGTAAACGAGTGCGAATACGAGCAATGAGTTCAGCCTTATCGCGAAAGGGCTTCTGCATATAGTCATCGGCGCCAGCTTCAAGACCGCGCACAATATCTTGCGTCTCACCTTTTGCACTGAGCATCACAATAGGAACCATTGATTCCTGTCTAATTAATCTACAGACCTCGATGCCATCTATTCCTGGCAACATGACGTCGAGTAAGACAAGGTCTGGAGGATTATTTCTAAATACCTCCAGCGCCTCATCTCCACGACTTACGAGATCTACATCAAAGCCTGAACTTGTGAGAACAATTCCAAGCATTTCTGCAAGGTCTTGATCGTCATCGACGACCATAACCAAGGTCATTTATGAACCGTGCTCCCAAGAGTTGAGGTACATATCTTGTGCAGGTGTAAGTACATCGATACGACCACCCATTGACTTGAGCTTGAGTGAAGCGACTTCCTTATCGATATATGTAGGAACTTCGTGAACACCTGCAGGAAGATTCTTTGCTTCCTTAACAAGGTATTCAGCAGTCAGTGCCTGATCAGAGAATGACATATCCATTACTGATGCTGGGTGACCTTCTGCAGCTCCAAGGTTTACAAGACGTCCTTCAGCTAGGAGAAGAAGACGGCGGCCATCCTTCATGACGTATTCATCAGTCTGGTGACGCATCTTTTCATTCTTCTTTACTGAGTTCTGTTCGAGCCATGCAACATCGATTTCGATATCGAAGTGGCCTGAGTTGGCCATGATTGCGCCATCCTTCATGACTGCGAAGTGTTCGTCGCGAAGTACATCGCGGTTACCTGTGACAGTGATGAATACATCGCCAACCTTTGCCGCATCAACCATTGGCATAACGCGGAAGCCTTGCATCATTGCATCAAGCGCCTTTGTAGGATCGATTTCAGTAACAACGACATCTGCACCCATGCCCTTTGCGCGTTCTGCAACGCCCTTACCGCAGTATCCAAACCCTGCAACGACGACAATGCGTCCTGCAAGAAGGAAGTTAGTAGCACGGAATACAGCATCGAGTGTTGATTGACCTGTTCCGTAACGGTTATCGAACATGTGCTTTGTATCGGTGTCATTGACAGCGATCATTGGGAATGTGAGAGCGCCATCCTTTGCCATCTGGTTAAGACGGATAACGCCAGTTGTTGTCTCTTCGCATCCTCCTGCAATATTTGGAAGAAGCTCCTTACGAGTTGTGTGAAGAGTATTGACGAGATCGCAACCATCATCGAAGACTTGGTGTGGGTTGATATCGAGTGCTGCATTGATATGTGCGTAGTAGCCATCGCGGTCAACTGCGTTACGAGCGAATACTGAAATTCCGTACTCGTGAACGAGTGCTGCTGCTGTGTCATCCTGAGTTGATAGCGGGTTTGAAGCACAGAGTGCGATGTCCGCGCCTCCGGCTTTGAGTACACGCATCAAGTTTGCTGTCTCAGTTGTGACGTGCATGCATGCTGCAATGCGTACGCCTACGAATGGTTGTGACTTTTCAAAACGTTCGCGGATTTGTGCCAGCACAGGCATATTGCGCTCTGCCCACTCAATCTTCTTACGGCCAGCTTCAGCAAGTGATGCATCTGCAATGTCATGCTTTGGAATAGTTGTGACAGGTGTCATGTGTATTTTTCTCCCTAATGTAAAAACGGCTGTTTTATTCGCTTGACCTTCGGCGTAGGGCTCTACTGTGCTAGTCGGCTATGGCTATAGGTTAGTGGAAGAGCCTTAAAAAGGTTAAACAGGCTTAACTGCGTATCGTGTTAAGTACATCATCTCGGACCTTCTCCATGCGAGCCTGCGTTGAAGCCTCGACGTTGAGTCGAAGGAGGGGCTCGGTATTGGATGCGCGAAGGTTAAACCACCAGGTATCGCCATTGATTGTTAGACCATCAAGGTGATCAGCCTCGGTCCCATCTTTCTTGCCATAGATAGATTCAATCTTCTCCATGGCAGCTTGTGCATCTGCAACCGTTGAATTTATTTCACCACTTGAGTGATAGCGATTAAACGGTGCGAGTAATTTCGAGAGCGTTGTCTTTGTTTCACCGAGGGCTGCAATCGCATGAAGAGCTGCCAACATTCCAGAATCTGCCTTCCAGAAATCACGGAAGTAGAAATGCCCAGAGTGCTCGCCGCCGAAGACTGCATTTGTCTCTGCCATCAGCTTCTTAATATATGAATGGCCAACTCGAGAACGAACTGCGGTGCCGCCATTTTCTTCGACAACTTCCTTAACGGCTCGAGATGAAATCAAGTTGTAAATAATATTTGAAGCAGGATGACGCTTGAGTTCGCGTGTAGCAATGAGGGCTGTGAGGGCCGATGGATTAACGAGCTCGCCCTTTTCATTGACCAAGAAGCAGCGATCAGCATCTCCATCAAATGCCAGGCCGATATCTGCTCCATGCTTCTTCACCGCTTTTTGAAGATCTTTCAGGTTTGAAGGCTCAATGGGATTTGCCTCGTGGTTGGGAAAAGTTCCATCTAGTTCAAAGTACATCTCTATCACTTCAGCGTTGAGGCGCTTAAAGACAGCAGGTGCTGTGTACCCACCCATTCCATTTCCAGCATCAATAACAATCTTGAGTGGGCGAATTGAAGAAAGATCTACGAGAGTAAGTAAATGATCTACATATTCCTCGAGCATATTTCGCTCTTTTTCAACCCCTGCACTTCGCATCGCCATCGCAGTTCCATCAGTAACGAACTTCTCGATAGTTACCAACCCAGATTCTTTACCGATTGGGCGTGCACCACTGAGGCAGAGTTTTATTCCGTTATATGCAGCTGGGTTATGGCTTGCGGTAAACATTGCACCCGGGAGATTGAGCTTTCCTGAAGCAAAATACAACATATCTGTTGATGCTAATCCGATACGAATCACATCTAAGCCTTGTGACGTGACGCCTGCTGAGAATGCAGTTGCGAGAGTGGGAGATGATGGGCGCATATCTTCGCCGATTACAACGGTACCTGGTTCGCGCTCGAGTTCGAGAAAGCGAGCAACTGCAACACCGGTTGCGAATGCGAAATCAGCGGTGAGCTCTTTATCTACCAGCCCGCGTATGTCATAGGCCTTAAATATCGATGCGCTCATATAACTATCGTAAGGATAAAGGTGATGGAAAGTGAAATTAGGATGGAACTGCGCGTAGGTGGCCTCTGCGTCCTACGCTTGATTGTGATTGAGCAGAATGAGAAACTGATTCTTGCTCAGATGGTGCCTGCGCAACTTCTCGAACTGCATCCGCAATCGCCATTAAGTCATCTTCACTTGGGCCAGTGGCATCTTCATTCATCGCTTGTCTCATTACATTCCATCCATTGGGAACTGTAAGCCGAGCAGAATGTTTCTCACAGAGATCATATGAATGTGGTTCAGAGAAAGTTGCAAGCGGTCCCAACACTGCAGTGGAATCTGCATAGATATATGTCAGAGTCATTGAGGCCACAGCGCGACAACTGACGCGCGAGCATGCACGGCCGGTTCGAATCTGGGTACTCATACCTAGAAGATTAGCGGTGCTTATGTAAGAAGTTAGGGATTGAGCACCCGAATATTTGAAGAAGGTACAAAAGATTTTGTCAGCTTGCTTCCGGCGTTCAATGGGATGTATCCATAGCCGCTCTTGGAAGAGATGAGGGCGGCTCCTGAAGTGCCGGCAGAAATTTCACTAAAGCGAACTGATCGAAGAGTCGCTGGCGCCACAAAGGTTGCAATATCTTCAGCTGAAATCGTGACACTCTTCTTCACGCCATTTGTATAGGTCAGATTGAGCTTTACCTTGATTGTGCGACCTGTGAAGACAAGGGTTGGTGATAACCCTGTTGTTGCCAAAGTGAATTCAGAGAGATCCGCAGCTGAGGTGCTCCAAACAAAGTCACTCTTTCCGTTGGCTAACGTCTTCGAAAATACAGAGGCGAGGATTGGTTGATCAGATGAGATATGTAATGCAAATTTTCCAGATGCCATTGTCACATCTAAAGGAATCTCTATCACTCGTTTGTGAGCCACAGTAATTCCATCAATACCGACTGGCGAGAAGGTGCCATCTGTTGATCGGATCTCGGCTGTAATTCGCGCATCTACTTCACCAGGAACAAGGATTCTTAAAGTATGTGCAGTGGAGGTTTTCTTACCAGTCTGCTGAGGAATAGCTGGGATTTGAATTGACTTGGTGGGATCCCCTGTGGAATTAACGATATCGCCACCCAGCGCACGCAAACCCTTTCCACGTTCGTCAACCACAAAACCATTTACTCGCCCTGACCGAGTAAGTAGATGAATTGCAATTGCCTTTGAACCAGGTGCAAGGGTAGGCAGTGCAATCTGCTTATATGAATTAGCTTTCAAAGAAATAGTCTGCGGGCTCAGTTGAGCATTTTCAGTAAATACAGTGACATCTACAAAGGCGCGGCCAAGACCGCTATTAACAAGATTGAGTGAACCTTTTGAGGTGATATCTGCCGTTGCACCAATAAACCATTGCGATGCAATTGGTGCGCTGCACGGAACAGCTCCAGCCCAAACACCTGTGCGTACTTGCCATACAACAGGAGTAACAAGGCCGGCATCAATTACTGCAGATTGTGCTGCAACCCCATAACGTGAAAATCCAACTTGAGTTGTAGCCATTGACGATCCACCAGTTTTACGAGCCATCGTCTTTCGTGAGGTGAGCGAGATTGCGGTGGTGAGACCCTCAGTATTTGGTGGGCATACAACAGAAGGATATGACTCGATAAATCTACTTGTTGAAACTGTTTGGTTTAAAACATTGCTCACGAGTACTACTGCGCATGTGGCAGCAAGAAGGCTGAGTAAACGTTGATTTTTCATGCGAGCACCTCATCCGAAATCTCACTCTTGCGGCGACCAGATGGAAGGGCGAGAACGACCATGGTGACGAGGACGATGATAAAGAGTGAGATCCAACCGCGACGGGTGGTTCCATCATGGTAGACAGAGATGTGACCGCCAGTAGTTACTGCAAAAGTTGGAAGGCCATGAACATCTTCTACTCTCTGCAGACGATAACCATCTTGCATAATCTGCCAGGAGCGACTGTAACTTTCGGTCAGCGTGATTGTTCCGGGACCTGGAACAAATGTGCGCACACCTTTAAATGGCAAGATAAATACTTTCCCCGAATAATCAGTAAAGATAAGTCGTCCCGTATCTTGAATTACTCGCCAAACAATTCCAGCGCTTGTTGATGAGGTTCTATTGAATCCACCTAATCCATCGATAGTCTGTGAAATCTTCTGGTCAATCGGTTTTTTGAGGAAGACATATTTGATTCCGTAGGTTGCCAAGACTTTGCTTGAGGTGACTCCAGTGTTATCAACAAGCCCCTCGATTGCGGCCGTAATTTCTGGAGTATCTCTAGGTGCCAGCTCGGTTTCGCCCAGTGAAATTTCACGGCCTCGCGAGATGTAATAAGAAATCGCCTTCTCACCGTTGTGGTTATACGGACGCAAGACAACGGTCTTGGCATCATTTTCAATGGAGAGGAATGCTGGGAGTACTTGTGTAGAAGTAGTTCGGAGCGGTGAATCTGCACCAACGCTGATTAACCAGAATGTCGAAGTCGCTGCATAGGCAATTGTCAGAGCCATGATGGCACCTACTGAAATGTGGCGGAAATTTAAATTCGATTGTTCAAGCCGTGCGCGGATTTTATCGAACATGACGACTGCTGCAGTGATTGAGAGCAGAGTCGCAACTGCAATGAAAGTTCCAGCAAATGCGCGAGAAGATTCGGCGGATCCATTGCCATTAACAACAAGCGAACTGATAAATGTTCCAGACAGAAGGAAGACGATTCCCAGTGCTGAAAATTTTCTCGCTGCAGTGGATGAGAAATATGTGACGCAGAGAATAAATGTGAGTGGGCTAATGCACCACCAAGGAAGTGATCCCGGTCCCCCTGGATTTGCAAGCAAGGCAAGGTTTGGCCCACCGCCTGGAAGTGCAAAACCAATTTCCCCCCATAGGTAGGTAGGGTGCAGAAATAGTGAGAATGATGCTGGTGCAGATAGAAGTAGTGGGGCAATGATCAAAGTCATGCGTCGCTTGAGACGTTCGAGAAAGAGTGGGTCGCGATAATTTCTATTGGCGCTCATGAAATCTTTCACAAGTGAAAAGGCAACACCGCAACCAATGATCAAAAGTACTGAAGGATTGAAGGCAAAGAGCACCCAGATAAAGAGTGAGTAGGCGAAGATGCTTCGCCACGTGCGATTTTCAATATCAGTCCAACGGCCGAGTGCACCGATAAAGTATGGAAGCAGCGCTAGAAATAGGACTACTCCTAAACGTCCTGCATTGATTGCTGCAAGCGATACAGGCGAGAGCGCATAGAGCGATGCAGCCCCTGCAGCTAGCCACTTGTTATCGGTATATCTCGCTAAAAATTTATGAGATGTGTAGAGCAGAATAAATGGAGCAGCAAGGAATAAGAGTGTGATGAAGAGTGACACGTTTCCGAGCGTTACAACAGATGCAATAAGGAGAAGAAGAGTCCACGCTGGCGCGGATAAGCCACTGCCCATTCCGATTTCGTGCCAACTAGAGAGATAGAGCTTTACTAGTTCCTTGTAATGATGTGGCGACGGCGCAAGAGCACCGCCCGAAAGCGGACCCAATCGATGGCGAGTCCAGATCAGTGAGAGAACTGCAATGAATGTTGTGGCTGCAATCAGTGGGCGAGTAAATATTGTTTTCCACGACTGGTTTTGAATTGGCGTCAGTAAATCTTCATCTTCATTAATCGTTAAATCACTGACAGCGGGCGATGAATCCTGATTTCGATCAGGAAGTGCAAACTCACGAAAGCGTTCAATATTTCTGGCAATCGAACTACGAAGTTGCATGGCACGTGAAGGTATAAATTCTTGAACTACCCGACTGGAGATAAGCCTCTTTTTCTTTCTCGTTTTACGTGCTGTGACAAGTTCTGCCGGATGAATCAGAAGGGTGGCTACCGCAAGAATTTCATCACTTGCATAACCAGGTAACTTGGCAAATAGATAACCGATAGCACGAACAATGGCGCCAGAAAGTAACTGCAGCGCAATCCACGGAAGAGTCCAGAGACTTGAATTGGCAAGCAGAACATAGGCAGCATTTTGGCGATCCAACAACAATGGTCGATGAAGAAGAGCGCCCTTCACATCGATGGTTCGGCGCTCAGTAGATGCAGCTTGTGCGTGATATCCAATTGCATCGGTGACGGCAATAACTGAGTGGCCCGCAACGCGCACGCGCCACCCGAAGTCCACATCATCGCGGAATAGTTCGAGATTCTTATCGAATCCTCCGAGTTCTTCAAAGACATCGCGGCGAATAAGTGCGCCAGCAGTACTGACAGAGAGAACTTCAGTTATTCCATCGCGTTGGCCTTGGTCATATTCAGAAGTTTCTAGACCAGTCCATCGTGCGCCATTTGAACCAATACTTATTCCAACTTCGAGGAGATGAGTTTTATCGTGCCAACCTAATAATTTAGGGCCAGCCATCACTACGTTAGGACGATCTACAACGGATGCCAGGAGCGCTTCAAGTGCACCTGGATGTAACAAACAATCATCGTGCAGAATCCAGAGCCACTCTTGCGCGCCTTCAATCATCGAAGGAAGTTGGTCAACACCACGTGCGATTGCTGCACCAAATCCGGCATCGCGTTCGAGAGTAATTGTTGGGATGCGAGCGCCCTTAAGTAATTTGGGAGATGCATCGATTGAACCTGTATCAATTGCAACGATGCGATCGGCGTTGTGAGTTTGTGACGTTATCGATGCGACTACTTCGGGTAACCAGGTTGCTCCATCATGGACAACGAGAAGTGCAGTAACGCGCTGCGAACTCATAAGGGAAACTTATCGTTTGAAGCTGTGAGGTAAGCGATGCGCCTGCAATTACGCAGGGCGACGCTTTAGGCGACGGCGCTCACGCTCGGAGAGACCGCCCCAGATACCAAAACGCTCATCATGAGCGAGCGCGTATTCAAGACACTCTTGGCGAACTTCGCATGAGAGACAGACGCGCTTTGCTTCACGGGTTGATCCACCCTTTTCAGGGAAGAAAGCTTCAGGATCTGTCTGAGCGCAGAGTGAGCGCTCTTGCCAGGAGAGTTCAATATTCTCTCCGCTAGCGAGTTGGATAGTTGGTCCAGCAGTGGGGGCTGATGGCTTGCCAGTTGATGTTCCTTCTGGGCGGATTGGCATTCGCAAATCTCCTCAAGTCATTAGGGGGCACACTTCGGTGTGAAGTGCGTTCTCTAGGTATGAATTACACCCGTGTAATCCCTCTGAGTCAACCCCAGGTTCGAGACTTTCGCAAAAAATACGGGAAATATCGCTATTTTCTAGAGTGATATCGGTAAATCTAGCTTTTTTGAGAGGTAATGGCCGTTTTTTTCGGTTCCCGGCGCGATCTCGGTGCCATGAGCGATGAAGCAGTGAGACAGGTGTGCGCCTGCGCCAATCGTTACGCCATCGCCGATGATGCAATCCTTGAGAGTCACTCCCGAAGCGATTGTGCAGCCCGCCCCGATCGACGTGCCGCCGGTGATATCTGCATCTGGCGCAATGGTGCTGCCTGACATTGCTTGGAAATCACCATGAATCAGATCGCGTGAACCTTTGAAGAGAGCAGCAGGTGTACCTACATCGAGCCAGTATGACTGTTCTTTATATCCATACACAGGACGGCCACTTGCAACGAGCGCAGGGAAAGTTTCGCGTTCGACGCTAATAACTTTTCCAAGCGGAATCTGATCTATGACTGCTGAGCTAAATACATAGCAGCCAGCATTGATGGAGTTGGTGACAGGGTTATCCATCTTCTCGAGGAATGCAGAAACGCGACCATCGCTATCTGTTGGTACACATCCAAATGCACGAGCATCTTCCACATCAATCAGATGAAGTGTGGCATCTGCTTTCTTTGCCACGTGAAACGCGATTTGATCTGCAATCGAATGACGACTCAATACATCCCCATTAAAGATAACGATGGGTTCATCGCGCCCAAGTAGCTGTGCAGCATTAGCAATTGCACCACCTGTGCCTAGTGGTTCTTTCTCTACTGCATAGAGAATCTTCATTCCCCACTTACTGCCATCTCCGAAGTACGGAGTAAAAATCTCTGCCAGATATGAAGTAGCCAGTACCAAGGTGTGAATGCCAGCTTTCTTTGCCGCAAGAATCTGATGCTCGGTAACAGGAAGACCAGCAACAGGCAACATTGGTTTTGGATATTCATCAGTCAGTGGTTTAAGGCGGGTACCGAAACCACCGACTAAGAGAATTCCAGTGGCCACTTATGCGCCTACTTTTGCGTGAATACGGCGAGCAGCATCGCTTATCTGCGCATCCGTTGCAGTCATTGCTATACGTATGTGGCCTGAACCAAGTTCGCCATAGAAAATCCCTGGCGTTGCAATGATTCCACAATCTGCAAGCCATGCGACAGAATCCCAGCAATTTTCATTGCGGCTAGCCCAGATATAGAGCCCTGCCTCGGAGTTATCGATAGTAAAACCTGCAGCAACGAGAGCTGGCACAAGCGTTGCACGACGTGCGTTATATCGAGCGCGCTGTTCTGCGACATGCTTATTATCTGAAAGAGCGGCAACCATCGCCTTCTGGACAGGAAGCGGCACCATCATTCCTGCATGTTTGCGAACTTCAAGAATCTTTGCAATGAGCACGGGGTCTCCCACAAGATATGCGCCGCGATATCCGGCCATTGATGATCTCTTTGAGAGCGAATACACACCTAAAATATTGGAGTTATCTCCATCTGTATAGTGCAAAATTGATGTTGGTTGAACTGAATCCCCAAATTCGAGGTAACACTCATCTGATACAAGAACACTCTTATTTTCGCGAGACCATGCAATAGCGCTACGAAATTCCGCTTCTGAGTGAACGCGCCCAGTTGGATTCGATGGTGAATTTACCCATGCCATATCTGCAGCAGGCCATTGTGATGCATCGAGATTTACCGCAGTTGCCTCTGCCTCTGCAAGGAGTGCGCCAACGAGATATGTCGGATATGCAACATCGGGATAAAGAACGCTCTGTGCTTCAATAAAAGTTGGGAGCCAGGCAACAAATTCCTTCGAACCGATAAGGGGCAAGACACCAAAATCTCCAGTTACACCTAGCGTCTTCTTCGCCCACGAAGTTATCGCATCGCGAAGTTCCGGAGTTCCTACTGTGACGGGATAACTTGGTGAATTGGATGCATCTTTAAATGCGCTCTGAATAAATTCAGGAGTGGGATCTACTGGTGTTCCTACAGATAAATCAATTGCACCTTCAGGATGTGTGCGAGCAATCGCGCCATACGGTGCGAGCGCATCCCACGGAAAATCAGGAAGTTTTTGGCGCAAGAGCCGTTACATCTGCATGGTCGGTATTAGTCTCGCCGACCTTGGATGCTCCCCCAGGTGAACCGAGTTCAATAAAGAATTCAGTATTGATCTTCTTATATCCCTGCCACTGTCCTGGAACATCATCTTCGTAGTAGATAGCTTCGACAGGACAGACAGGTTCGCAGGCACCGCAGTCAACGCATTCATCTGGCTGGATATAGAGCATGCGGGTTCCGTCGTAGATGCAATCGACTGGGCACTCTTCGCGGCATGACTTATCTTTTACATCGACGCAAGGTTCAGCAATTACATATGTCACGAAGATTCCTCCAGAAGACTTGGAAACGGTAGGCGGCAATTCTAACCCTGCAGGAGCGCCCTTGCACGATTATGGTTAACGCATGGCTGCCATGAGTTTGCGCACTCAGATTGCACTCGCCCTCGG
>JBAWXP010000003.1:0-25214 GCA_037143995.1 Actinomycetota bacterium | reverse complement strand
CCAGTGACAAATCAGGAATTTACTTCTGCACTCGCTCAAGCGATGCATCGTCCCGCTCTATTTCCGGCTCCAGCGATTGCACTTAAAATCGCACTCGGAGGTTTCTCCAGCGAGATTCTTGGTAGTAAGAAGGTAATTCCACACGCACTTAGTGAAGCTGGATTTACCTGGGATTACCCACATATCACTAGCGCTTTGACAGCCCTAGTTCCCAAGTAGTTCTAGTGCTGCAAGGCGGCCTGACAACATAGCTCCATTTTGCGAAGGTGAAGTTCTGTAATCACCTGCGATAAATACTTTCTCCGAAATTCTTGCGGATTGAGCGCCTATAGAGCCAACTGCAAAGATTGGGAGTGATTTAGGTATTTCATACTTTGCGATGAGTGACCATTGAGTAGTCGATCTTCCCCACAAAAGCGCAAGGTGCCGTCGAACTTCTGACTCTGATGCAACGTCTACGGTAGTCGAAGAAAGCAGCGTTCTTCCGTGGGGCGCATAGCTCGCAACCATCTTTGAAATTGCTATGGAGTTAACAACTGGTCCTCGTGCTTGGCCATCAATGAGTAGCCGCTGAGACTGTGTCATATCGTTTGGAACCTCGTGATACCACGTTGTACTGGTAGCTAACTGTGGGACGCTTGGAATGTCGAGTAACTGGGCCGCGGTTGTCAGATCAGTTGCAACGATTACTTGTGAATTCTTGAACTGAGCCATCGAATCAATCTTTGAATTCAGGTGAATTCTTTCCACCCTTGACGCAAGAACTTCTGGAAGTTTTCCAGCACCCTGTGACGGTAGCCCTGGCTTGCCGGTAATAAATGAGCGCACGATCTCTTTGCCACTCATTGCATCGACATGGGCAGGTGAGGTAAGAAAAACACCCGTCAGGAAGGGTTTCAATACGCGGTCATAGAGAGTTCCAAGCTGCTGCATCTCATCTTCAACTGATTTACCAGCACGTGATGTCTGCGCGAGATAGGCAAGGAAACCCACCTTCTCCGAGATTTTGCCTGTCGCTGCATTGAGAGCCGAGAATGGATGAGAGCGAGGATCTCCTAACGCGAACCGCTTATCCTCCATTGATACATCAATCGTTGGAGATGCTGCGATGAAATCAAGTTGATCCACAATGCCAAGTCTGCGAATTTCTGGATATCGCACATTGATTAATTGAAAGCCGCGATCTAAACGAAAACCATCAATGACATCGGTGGCAACTCTTCCACCTACACGATCGCTTGATTCGTGTACTTCAACGTCAACACCAGCATCTTGCAAAGTGATTGCGGCGCTGAGCCCTGCAAGTCCAGCACCAATAACAATGACCTTATCGGGCACTTATTTCACGCGCCTCATCAATGATTCGTGAGACCTCGAGGATTTGGTTGGTTGAAATCGGCCATTGACCTTTTCCTTCAAGTGCATCGCGCACTGCGAGATAGAAGTGTCCATAATTTCCAGGAACTGTCTGTATCTCTTCTCGAGTATCTCCGCGTTGGATATAGGCCTTAGAACTTGTCGGCACACTCCAGGTTCCACCTTCGGGAAATTCACCAGCGCGCAGAAGTGCTTCTTGCGGATCGAGATCTTCGACGATGAGCGCACCTTCTGTGCCGAGCAGACGAATGCGAGGTCCTGGCGCTCCAGCTATTGCGCTGACTGCTAAGTAAGAGTCAACTCCGGAACTATGAACAAGATTTAAGACAACATCATCTTCTGAATCCCCGCGAATGCTGCGCACATTGGCGTATGCAAGTTTTGCAGGACCAAACCAATCGATTGCAGTTGAAAGCAGATGAGTCTGAAGGTCGAGCAGAAGCCCACCGCCATTTTCAGCACTTTCAGATTCGCGCCATGAAGCGAGATTGAGTTGTGGGCGAAAACGTTCGAATCGCGAATCTAATCTAAATGGTTTACCAATAAGACCATTGGCCACAATTTTCTTAATGGTCAGCGCATCGCTATCCCATAAGCGATTGAAGAAGGATGTCACAGGGACTCCAGCTTTTTCAGCCGCAGCGATAATTAGCTCTGTCTCGCGAGCTGATCTACCCATCGGTTTATCGACAACCACTGGGATGCCAGCTGTGATTGCAGCAAGTGATTGCTCTGCGTGGGCCATATTTGCAGATGCAATAACTACGAGATCTAGCTCCTGCCGTAGAAACTCATCGAGGCTATCTACAACCTTAGTGAGCGGGAAATCTTCCTTAGCTTGTCGTGCACGTGTTGAATTGCCGGTAAGGACTGTTGCAACATCAAATCCACAGCCTTTAAGTAATGGCGCATGGAATGAACGTCCAGCTAGCCCATATCCAGCAATTCCAACGCGCATATTTACTTATCCTGCAGCTTAGATGGCCACCAGATTTTTGGGCCGATTTCGTGAACGAGAGCAGGTACCAAGATCGATCGCACCACGATGGTGTCGAGCAAGACTCCGAAGGCGACTGCAAATCCGAGTTCGGCAAGCGGTACGAGTGGAAGTAACCCAAGTACTGCAAATGTTGCAGCAAGGACGATGCCAGCAGATGTAATGACAGCTCCTGTGACAGTGACGCCCTTAATCACTCCGGCGCGAGTACCAATCTTCTGTGACTCTTCACGTACGCGAGTCATCAAGAAGATGTTGTAATCAATTCCGAGTGCAACCAAGAAGATAAATGCAAAGAGTGGGAATGAGTTATCTCCTCCTGCAAAACCAAAGATATGGTTGAAGACGAGCGCACAGACTCCCAGAGTTGCAAAGTATGAAAGCACCACGGTACCGAGTAGCAATACAGCGCTGAGGATGCTTCGCAGAAGTAGTCCAAGAATAAGTGTGATTACCAACAAGATGATCGGAATGATTGTGTGGTTATCTCGACTGTTGGCAGTTCGAACATCGTAATAGACAGCACTTGTTCCACCTACGAGAGATGAGGCATCTGCTGCATGTGCAAGGCGCCTGATTTCAGGAATATCTTTTCCTGCATCAACGCTATCTGGCGCCTTATCCAGAGTCAGATTTAGAATCGCACGATTATTAACGATCTTGACAGCAGGTAGCGGTTGACCCGGAATTGGAACGCCATCAAGTTGTGGAGTGATTACTGATACTCCTGGCGCATTTTTCAGAGCTGTCGTGACAACTGCAATCTTGTCAGCGCTTACAACAACTTGCGTTGGATCACCTTGTCCGCCAGGGAAGTGCTTAAGTAGCAATTTCTGTCCCACTACAGACTCAGGGTGTCCAGTAAATGTATCGACAGTTCCGATTCCATCGGCCTTCAGTGTCGAAGAGGCTGCAGCAAAGAGAAGCAGAATAGTTCCGGCAGTGACCCATGCGCGACGTGGATTGCGTCCGATGGAATTTGCGACCTTTGACCATGGTCCCGACATGACATGGTCATCACCATCGTTGCGTGGAATGCGTGGCCAGAAAATCCAGCGGCCGAAGACGAGAAGGAGTGCAGGGAGCAAGGTCAAAATTGTGATCATGGAACAGACGATTCCAATTGCACCAATTGGGCCCAGTCCTGCTGTATTAGAAAGCTTGCTGAAGAGAAGAATCAGAAGTGAGATTGAGACTGTTGAACCTGAGGCAAGAATTGGCTCCCATACGCCCTTGTAGGCAGCGCGCATCGCATCAAATCGATTCTCATGGTGGTGAAGTTCTTCACGGTAGCGAGCAATTAAGAGAAGCGCGTAGTCGGTTGCTGCACCAATGACAAGAACCGAGAGAATTCCTTGTGATTGTCCATCGACTTTGATGATGCCATTCTTTGCAAGCAAGTAGACAATTCCACCAGCGGTAGAAAGAGCAAACATCGCTGACAGCAATGGAATGATCCACAGAACTGGCGAGCGGTATACGACAATCAGAATAATTGCGACGACGCCCAGCGTTGTAAGTAAGAGCGAAGAATCAAGAGTTCCAAATGCTCCAAAGAGATCACCGAGAAGTCCTGCGGGGCCTGTTACATAATGTGTAATGCCATTGGATTCTGCAAAGGGTTTGATATCGGTACGAAGTGCTTCAATCACAGCAGGGAGAACTGGCTTGTCGTTAGAAAGAGTCTTGCCGATAGAGGCGCCATCGAGGGGCACATTTGCCAAAACAGCTTTGCCATCTTGTGAAGGAAAGACTGAAATTACTTGACCAGGTGCAAGGTAATCAGAAATCTTCTCGGTCGTTCCGCCGAGAGTGAGCGAGCCAACTGCCTGCATATGTGTGTTGATTGCCGCAAGCTTTTCTGGGCTTACTGCACCTTCAAAGAGAACGAGTGTTGGAAAGTTAAAGGTATCTTTACCTGAGAATGTCTTGATCTGGTCAGATGCCATCGACGCTTCAGAGCCCTTGGGCAAGAATGAAGAGTTGTTATTATCTTGAACTGTCGAAAGCTTTCCAAAAAGCGGACCAAATGCTCCGGTAATGATGAACCAGAGGATTACAACCAACATGGCGACGGCAAATGGCTTACGGGATTTATTGACAGTAGTAATAGACACGGATTCTGGGCCTTTCGGGCTCGATATATGCGTAATTCGCGAGAGGGCTAGCCTACCTTTAGGCTGTACCCGTGCCACTTCTTAACGCGGGTTCACTCAAAGAATTCACCTCTGCGCCACTTGCACTAGAGCGAGCTGGATTAGTGGATTACGAAGAAGCTCTCGCACTACAAAGAATTATCCACTCCGAAGTTGCATCAGGGGTGAGGCCGAATACATTGCTTCTTCTGCAACATCCATCGGTATATACAGCGGGAAAACGCACCACACAAGTTGAGCGACCTACCGATGGAACTCCCGTGATTAATGTTGATCGCGGCGGGAAAATTACGTGGCATGGTCCTGGACAACTCGTTGGTTATCCCATTGTGAAATTAGCAAAACCCACTGAATTGGTTGGCTTCGTGAGAGAAATCGAAGTTGCCTTGATTAAGGTCTGCACCGAACTCGGCATTGCAACGACACAAGTCGCCGGTCGATCTGGTGTGTGGGTCAGCGACTCTCGTGGAGAGCGCAAGATTGCAGCTATTGGAATTCGAGTCGCTTCAGGTGTCTCGATGCATGGCTTTGCCCTGAATGTGAATCCAGACCTCTCCGGATTCACTAGAATTATCCCCTGCGGAATAGACGATGCAACCGTCACATCGATATCTGCAGAAATCGGTCGAGATATCAACGTCGATGACGTTATTGCCTTGGTCGAAAAACATTTAACCGAATCTCTAGCAAAGGTAAGTGCATGACTATCGCACCAGACGGACGTAAATTACTTCGCATTGAAGCACGCAATACTGAAACCCCCATTGAACGAAAGCCTGAATGGATTAAGACCCGCGCCAATATGGGTCCTGAATACACACGACTTCGTTCACTTGTAAAGACCGAAGGACTCCACACAGTCTGCCAAGAAGCAGCTTGTCCCAATATCTTTGAGTGTTGGGAAGATAAGGAAGCAACATTTTTAATTGGCGGCGAGCGTTGCACGCGTCGTTGCGATTTCTGCAATATTGATACCGGAAAGCCCGAGCCACTCGATCGCGATGAACCACGTCGCGTCGCCGAATCTGTGCAATCTATGGGTTTGAAGTACGCAACTATCACCGGTGTTACTCGAGACGATTTAGATGATGAGGGCGCATGGTTATACGCCGAGACCATTCGAAAGGTGCACGAGCTCAATCCTGGAACTGGCGTTGAAATGCTTGCACCAGATTTCAGCGGAAACCCTGTATTTCTCAATGAAGTCTTTGAGACCCGCCCTGAAGTATTCGCTCACAACCTCGAGACTGTCCCCCGCATCTTCAAGCGCATTCGCCCAGCATTTACCTATGAACGCTCACTCAATGTAATTAGCCAAGCTCGCGATTTTGGATTGATTACTAAATCAAACCTCATTCTGGGTCTAGGTGAAACGCGTGAAGAAATTTCGCAAGCGCTCGTAGATCTCCATGCTGCTGGCTGCGATTTGATCACGATTACTCAATATTTGCGCCCTACTAATAAGCACCACCCAGTGGAGCGTTGGGTTAAGCCTGATGAATTTGTCGAACTTGCGAAAGAAGCAGATGACATTGGTTTCAGTGGTGTCATGAGCGGTCCACTTGTTCGCAGCTCATATCGTGCAGGACGTCTCTACAAGCAAGCACAAGAGAAGCGCGCATCCGTTGGCTGATCTCGTTTATCCACCAGTTATCGTTGTCATAAAAGCTTTTTGGCGATACCTAGGTTTGAAATTTGATTTCCAGGGCGAAGAGAATATTCCGCGTGATGGAGGGTCAATTCTTGCAATCAACCACATCGGATATCTGGACTTCGCGCTCACCGGAACGGCGGCTCTTCCCGCTGGTCGCTATGTGCGATTTATGGCGAAGAAAGAGATCTTCAATAACAAATTAGCTGGACCGCTGATGCGCGGCATGCACCATATCTCCGTAGATCGCTCAAGCGGTTCTGCCTCATTTGTTGCGGCACTTCGCGCACTCAAAGCTGGCGAAATAATTGGAATCTTTCCTGAAGGAACTATCTCCGTCAGCTTTGAAATCAAAGAGCTTAAATCCGGTGCTGTGCGACTTGCGATGGGGGCTGGCGTTCCCATTGTTCCAACGATTGTGTGGGGTTCGCAGCGAATCTGGACCAAGAAGGTCAAGCGCAATCTTCGCCGCAAAAACGTTCCCATTACCGTGGCTTTTGGTGCACCGCTCTATTTCGATAAGCAGTCAGATGTGGAAGCCGGTGAGAAATTACTTCGCGAAACTATGCTGAAGATGCTTCATGAGGTGCAAGAAAAGTATCCAGATTCACATGAAGGCCAGCGTTGGGCGCCTGTACGCCTTGGTGGTACAGCCCCTGCTCCCCTAAACTAACGAACATGTTTAAGAAGAAGAATAAAGAAGCCAAGATCAAGACTCCTCGTTTCCAAACTTTCCGTGATGCATACAAAGTCACCAAGAGCGTAAAGCCTTGGATTGGAATCGCACTTATTGTGATTTTCGTTGTGGCTCTTGCCATTGGTATCACTCTCGGATTTGTACTGGGACGCCCTGTCTACGGTGGTTTTGTCACAATTCCACTTGCAGCTCTTGCAACGATGTTCGTCTTCACTCGAATTGCAGGAACAGCGGCATATTCATCAATTGAAGGACAAATTGGCGCTGGCGCAAGTGTTCTTATGGCAATCCGTAAGGGATGGACAACAACACCAGCTGTAGCTGTGAATCGTCAGCAAGATATGGTCCACCGCAGCGTTGGTCGTGCAGGAATAGTTATTACCGGCGAAGGCGGATTCGCCGTTCAGCAGATGATGCAAGATGAGAAGAAGAAGGCTGAACGTTTTGCACCTGGCGTTCCAGTTATTGAAGTTATTGTCGGCGATGGCCCAGGACAGGTTTCAATTCGTAAATTACAGAAGCACCTCGCAAAGCTTCCTAAGAAGTTATCTGCTCATCAGATGCGCGAAGTTCGCGCCCGTTTGAAAGCAGTCGGCGGAATGTCTATGCCAATTCCACGAGGACCACTTCCAAAGGGCACGAAGCTCCGTTAAGCGGTAATAACTACTAGTCTTCGTAGATTAGATCTGAACCAAGCCGCTCAAAGACTTGATTAGGTTCACTATTTATTCTCTTCCATAGCGCACGCCAACCATCACTTTTAGCTTCAAATTCCGAGCCACCTCCCCATTGCTTACCAAAAGCATCTGCGCTCTCGAATGTAAGGGAGAAAGATGTAGATGGGGAATAGTGGCCGATTTCGACGTTACCAACCCGAACTTCTTGGATTCCTAGTTTCAGCGCTTCAGCCTTAATCTCTTCAACGTAGGCATCGGCTTTCGCGCCCTGGCCGTATTTGGTGCGGAAGTAGTAATTTACAAATACTCTTTTAGCCATTTCGTTTATGCCTCTGTGTAGAGGTCATGAGAGACCATGGCTGCTGAGTCGACATCCTTATTCTTCTCCAGCCAAGCCTTCATTGCTGGACTTTCCGCAATGGCATCGTTAACGATTCCATTATCTGTAAGGCTTTTAAATGTTTGGATGATGACGATATTTCCAACATCTTTCCCAGCATGCCCTGCGAGTACAGTAATTTCACTGACTCCGTTAGCCTTAAATATCTCTGCGATCTCGCCCCAAGTCTTCATGAATTCTGCGCGCTTTCCTGCGTGGGGTTTCCACACTGAAATCTCGTAAGCCTTTGCCATAATCTCTCTCCTCGTTATAGGTGGGAGGAAAGAAAAGCAGATTGCCTGAGATTTGTGAAGAGTTTTACGCTCTTGTCTTGACTAAGACGGTGTTAGAAAGTCTCTCGTTAACGCCTCGACCATTTTCATCGAAGGTAATCGCAGTAATCAGAGGCATCAAGAGTGCTGCACGGATAAGAGCTTGCACAGGTGTGGGCGCTCCGCCGTCTGAGAATCGAACAACTTTTAAACCTACTAAGCGATGTCCAAACGATGCTCCCCCAAAGGCTACGAGAAGTGCATATTCTGCAAAGAGCAGGATGAGCACAGGGATACGTGCATGAGGAACTCGGTCGGTATATGAACCTTGGCCTGCAAAGAAACCCAGCGCGATGGCCAGACAGGCGATCCAGTCGATGGTGATTCCGAGGAGGCGACGACCTTGGCTGATGCGTGGATACATGTCGGTAAGCCTATCGCCCGCCATATCAAGCGTCAGTGTGAGCCATCCGACGGCGATGTAACACGGCTGTAACACCAAAATTATGACTTTTTTACTCAAGCAAACTAGCCTTCACTCCATCAGCGGTTCTCAATGTTGAGTCGGCTGGGCCTTAACAGCCTCAATTGGAGTAACTATATGTTTAAGAATTCTGCAGAAATTTTTGCATACATCAAGAAGGAAGATGTAAAGCTGGTAGATGTTCGCTTTACAGACCTTCCAGGAATTCAGCACCACTTCAACGTTCCTGTTGAATCATTCGATGAAGCTGTCTTTACAGATGGCTTGATGTTCGATGGTTCTTCAATCCGCGGATTCCAGTCAATCCACGAATCAGATATGAAGTTGCTTCCAGTTCCAGAGTCAGCATTTATCGATCCATTCCGTCTAGAAAAGACGTTGGTCATCATCTTCTCTGTTCACAACCCAACTGATAACACTCCATATTCACGCGACCCTCGTGGCGTCGTAAAGAAGGCAGTGGATTACTTGAAGTCAACAGGTATCGCAGATCAAGCATTCTTTGCTCCTGAAGCAGAGTTCTACGTATTTGATGCAGTTCGTTTTAAGACTGACATCAACGAGGCTTACCACCACATCGATTCATATGAAGGTGCGTGGAATACAGGCATCGTTGCCGACCCAGATGGAACTCCTAACCGTGGTTACCGCACACGTATCAAGGGCGGTTACTTCCCAGTCTCTCCAACAGATCAATTCGCTGATCTCCGTGATGAAATGGTTATGGAACTCGGTCGTGCAGGACTTCTCGTTGAGCGCTCACACCACGAAGTTGGTACAGCGGGTCAGATGGAAATCAACTACCGCTTTACAGACATTCTCTCTGCAGGTGACGAATTGATGAAGTTTAAGTACATCATTCGCAACGTTGCATGGGAAGGCGGAAAGACTGCAACATTCATGCCAAAGCCACTCTTCGGAGATAACGGTTCAGGTATGCACGTTCACCAATCACTCTGGAAAGATGGAAAGCCACTCTTCTTCGAAGCAGGAACATATGGCGATCTTTCAGATATGGCACGTTGGTATATCGGCGGACTCTTGAAGCATGCTCCATCACTTCTTGCATTCACAAACCCAACCGTCAACTCATACCGTCGTTTGGTTCCAGGATACGAAGCACCAGTAAACCTTGTTTACTCAGCTCGTAACCGTTCTGCATGTATCCGTATTCCAATTACAGGTACTTCACCAAAGGCAAAGCGCATTGAGTTCCGTTGCCCAGATCCGTCATCAAACCCATACCTCGCATTTGCAGCGATGCTCATGGCCGGTATCGATGGAATCGTGAACAAGATCGAACCACCTGCACCAGTTGATAAGGATCTCTACGAACTAGAAGGTGCTGAAGCTGCAGCTATTCCTCAGGTTCCAGGTTCACTCGAAGCTGTTCTCAATAGCCTTGAGAAGGATCACGAATTCCTTACAAAGGGTGGGGTCTTCACAGAAGATCTCATCGCAACATGGATCGAATGGAAGCGTAAGAATGAAGTGGATTACGTGCGCTTGCGTCCACATCCAGCTGAGTTCGAGCTTTACTACGACATCTAATTAATCCTGCTTAACGCCCGTCACTACCAATAGTGGCGGGCGTTACTCTTGCCCCATGCTCTCTGAGATCCTGACATTTCTCTTCTTTCTTCTCATAGGGCTCGAAATTCGCGAAGGGCTTGATAAACCCAGGCAAGCAATACTGCCAACGCTCTGCGCACTGGGTGGAATGCTCGTCCCAGCTATTATTTTCAGAACCTTAGTAACAGGTTCTAGCGCGTGGGCGGTAGCAATGCCTACCGATGTTGCACTTGCAATCGGAGCTCTCAGCCTTCTTGGAAAGCGAGTTAATCCTGCTGTCAGGCTATTTCTTCTTACCTTAGCTGTGGCGGATGATTTCTTCTCTCTCGTCATTATTGGGATTTTCTTTAGGCACGATCTTCACCTAGCAAGTGCCGTCTACACACTCGGCGCGGCAGCTATCGGATTCGCACTTCCTAAGAGAGCGGTCATCATCAAGTTCCTGTCACCTATTGCGACTTTTCTGATTATTCCGATCTACATTTTTATTAATCTTCTTACTAAACTGGATTTTTCAGTATCTACCGAAAAGATTGCGGTAGCCGTTGTGGTTGCTCGAGTTGTTGGAAAGGTAATTGGAATATCTCTCGTTGCTCTTATAGCAACTAAATTCACGAGATTACAATTGCCTCAATCCTTGGATCTCAAAGAAATTGTCGGTGTTGGGCTCCTGGCAGGTATGGGACTGACGGTTTCCATTGTGATTGCAGAAATTACACTGCAGACAAACGCTGAACTTGCCCAGGTGCGAATGGGGCTCTTCTTTGCTGCCCTCATCTCAGGGGTTTTAGGACTTGCCTGGCTTAAGCGTTTTCCTGCTTCCTTACAGTAGTTCGCCCAACTAAGAAGTATCCGACAAATCCGATGACTAGGGCGAAGAAGACTCCAAGATTTGCGTAAGCCCATGGACCGTTCTTTCCGCCAAAGATTCCAAGAAAATATCCTTGCCACGATAACCAGCTTGCAAAACTATTGGTGACAAAACCCCAACCTACGACCGTGCCAAATACCATGACAGTGATTGATCCGATATTCCACGATCCATATCTTCCTTGTACGTTATAGAGGTCCGCTTCATGATAACTCTTGCGCATCAAGACATCCGTGACAAAGATTGCTGACCACACCGCAATCGGCACTCCAAGAGTGATGAGAAGTCCCTGGAATGGAAAGAAGAAGTTATCTGCAATCCAGACAAAGTAGATAGTTCCAATGAGCATCAACACTGCATCCAATGATGCGGCAACATGGCGTTTAACGGGTAAGCCGAGTGAGATAAGAGTGAGCCCAGATGAATAGAGATCCAGAATCGCTCCACCTACCAATCCCAAGATTGCAATCAGCGCGAAGATCACGAGATACCAGGTAGGCAAGATTGTTGTGAGGGCGCCGATGGGATCTGCCGCTATTGCATCCGATAGTTTCTTATCGCTACCAGAGAGTGCGGCACCATAGATGACCAGCAGAATTGGAACAATCGATGCGCCAAAGACTGTCCAACCGATAACACTTCTACTTGAAACACTGCGCGGTAAGTATCGTGAATAATCCGCTGCTGAATTAACCCAGCCAAGACCGATACCTGTCGCACCAAATATCAGGGCTCCAATAAATCCTTGAGCGCTCCCTGACTTCATTGAATTGATTTGAGACCAATTCACGTGAGACAGAGTGAGAACGATATAGACAACTGTCGCGATGATCGTGACTAACGTGAGGTACTTCTGTAATTTCATGATGACCTCGAAACCAAGTACACCTGCGAATACGGTGAGGGTCACTGAGAGAATAAATCCAATAATCATTGCTGTGTTATGCCCGAGATGTCCCACGCGAACAAAGACAGTTCCTGTTGCAAGAGTGGCAAGTGATACTAGAACAGTTTCCCACCCTACAAAGATCAAATATGAAAGTGCTCCAGGGATCAGGTTTCCTTTCACGCCAAATGTTGCACGCGATAAAACCATAGTTGGTGCATTTGATTTTTTACCTGCTAGCGAGCTCACCCCAACTAAAAGGAAGGAAAGGATTGTTCCAATAATGGCAGCGAATGTTGCTTGCCAAAATGAGATTCCAAATCCCAAGAAAAAGGAGCCATAGGAAAGAGCTAAAAGCGAAACATTTGCACCACACCATGGCCAGAAGAGAGATGATGGTTTTCCCTGACGCTCAGATTCGTGGATGACATTTGTGCCATTGAGTTCCAGGTTCATAGCGGCACAGGCTACGGGGTTTCTGTCTCAGAGGCACTCTTGGTACTGTTCGCGTCGGTCACAAGAATCAAAGAGTGTGCCCTTACCTGAAAGGTGTGGAAATTGAGTACAAAAATTAAAGTTGCTCTCGTAGCACTAGTAGCAGTCGTTGCGATTGCTATCCCAGTTATGAATGCTCAGAAGAGCTCCGGCTGCGGACAAATTAAGGCGGGGGTTCTTACTATCGGAACTGACGATCCTGCATACGGTCCATGGTTCGATAACAACACACCATCTAATGGTAAAGGTTACGAGGCAGCTGTTGCATATGCAGTTGCAGCAAAGCTTGGGTATTCAGCAGATAAGGTCAATTGGGTAAAGGTTCCTTTTAATAAGGTCATCCAACCTGGTTGCAAAGATTTCGACTTCGATATCAACCAAGTTTCAATCACCGACGAGCGCAAAAAGGCAGTCGACTTCTCATCCGGTTACTACGATGTCTCTCAGACAGTGATTACCGTTAAGGGATCAAAGATTGCAAAGGCTATGTCTATTGCAGATCTCAAGGGCGCAAAGCTTGGTGCTCAAGTTGGCACCACTTCGTACTCAACAATCACCGACGTGATCATGCCAGCACAGGCACCTGCGGTCTTCGATACTAACGATGTGGCAAAACAAGCACTTGCTAATGGACAAATCGATGGACTCGTTGTCGATCTACCAACAGCCTTCTACATCACAGCAGTAGATCTCAAGGATGGACTCATTGTTGGCCAATTCCCTGCAAAGGCGGGCGGAGAACAATTCGGTCTCGTCCTCTCAAAGGGAAGCAAACTCACAAAGGATGTCTCTGCAGCAGTAGATGCACTTCGTGCAGATGGCACTCTTGCAAAGATTGCTGACCAGTGGCTTGCAAGCACTGTCGGCGCTCCAGTACTTAAGTAAGAACCATTGAATAAGCGAGAGGTCCGATGACATATCAGCCATCTGCGTTGCAACTGCAACGTGAGGCTGCAAAGCATCGGGCCTCTCGCCGTTCCACCCTTATTGCACTCGCAAGCACTCTTGGATTTGGAACTCTTATCGCCATAGTCGTTACTGGCGCTCAAGGCTTCAACAGCGTAAAGGCATCATTCTTTAATTGGCACTACGCGAAGCAAGCGCTTCCCTCAGTTGCACATGGTTTAATGCTCAATCTGCGCGTTCTTGTGATGGCTGAATTCTTTGTTCTTCTCTTAGGTCTGCTTATTGCTATTGCACGCACTACAACATCACCTGTTCTATATCCGTTGCGCCTCATTGCAACCATCTATACCGACCTCTTCCGTGGGCTACCGCTACTTCTTGTGCTTCTTCTCGTTGGGCTTGGTATCCCCGGACTTCGCATTCATTGGATTCCAAACTCTGCCGTTGTTCTTGGAACTGTTGCGCTAGTACTTACCTATTCCGCATATGTTGCCGAAGTTATCCGCGCCGGAATTGAAGGAGTAAATCCCACTCAACGTCAGGCAGCACGCGCACTTGGGCTATCTCAATCACAAACTTTGGAACATGTAGTTCTACCTCAGGCACTTCGAAACGTCACTCCCCCGCTGCTCAACGATCTCGTCTCACTTCAAAAAGACTCTGGCCTGATTTCAGTTTTGGGCGCTGTCGATGCAATCCGCGCCGCAGGGATCCAGACTGCGCAATCTTTTAACTTCACGCCGTATCTTGTGGCAGGCGCTCTCTTTGTGTTACTGACTATTCCGCTTACACGCTTTACCGATTGGCTTACTCGTAAGCAAGATTTGCGCCAACGCGCACAAGGACAGTGGTAGCCATGTCATCACTTCTTGAAATCAAAAATATTCGCAAGTCCTTTGGATCCAACCTTGTTCTGGATAACGTCTCTATTGATTTTCCGGCTCAATCTGCAACGGTCATTATCGGCGCAAGTGGTTCGGGCAAAAGCACACTGATGCGCTGCATGAACTTACTTGAAGAGCTCGGCGATGGTCAGATCATCCTCGATGGAGCAGATATCTCCGCTTATGGCATCGAGATAGACACCGTTCGTGCCCAGATTGGTTCTGTTTTCCAAGCATTTAATCTATTTCCACATCTATCAGTTCTCGACAACATTACTCTCGCTCCACGGTTGGTACAGAAAAAGAAGAAGGATGAAGCAGAGAAATTGGCTCTCGAACTTCTTACACGCTTCGGATTGGCCGATAAGGCCAATGAATTCCCGAACCTTCTCAGCGGTGGGCAACAACAACGTGTAGCGATAATTCGAGCGGTTGCAACTAATCCAAAGTTACTTCTGCTCGATGAAGTAACAAGTGCTCTGGATCCAGTTCTGATTGCCGAAGTACTTACCTTGATTTCAGAGCTGAAATCTGAAGGTATGACGATGGTCATTGCCACCCATGAAATGGGATTTGCTAAGAAGATCGCAGATAATGTCATCTTCCTGCATGAGGGACGAGTCCATGAGACAGGTACTCCAAACCAGATTTTTGATTCACCTCAGAGTCCAGAACTCAAAGCTTTCTTAGGCGCCTTGCACCAAGCTGGCCGCCTCTAACTATTAATCGAGGAAGAAATCGAGCAAGAAATCTTTAGTTCCCGGTACTACTGAATATTTCTCTAGGTCAGTAATGCCTTCTGATGCTAAGACTTCGTCATCTACAAAGAAATTTCCAGTGCACTCTTTCGCGATGCGATTGAGAATAATGTAGGCAGAATCAGAGAGAATATCTGGTGTACGGCAAGCGGCGGTATCAACGCCAGGAATCATTTGTAGTGCAGCTGTATCAATAGCTGTACGTGGCCACAGTGCGTTGACTGCGATGCCATCACGCTTAAATTCCTCAGACATACCCAGAACACACATGCTCATTCCGTACTTAGCCATTGTGTAGGCGACATGGTTCTTAAACCATTTTGCCTTCATAGAAAGTGGCGGCGAGAGAGTCAAAATATGTGGATTACGACCAGCTTGCGCAGATTCACGAAGGTGTGGAATGGCTGCTTGAGACGTTAAGAATGTGCCTCGCACATTGACATCAAACATCAGATCAAAACGCTTTGCAGGAGTGTCTTCCGTGCGAGTCAAATTTATTGCACTGGCGTTATTAATGAGAATATCGAGCCCACCGAACTCTTTTGCAGCTTGCTCTACAGCGGATGCAATCTGATTCTCGTCACGAAGGTCACATTGGATTGGAAGAGCAGTGCCACCGGCGGCACGAATTTCTTCGGCAGCTGTATGAATTGTTCCGGGAAGCTTGGGATTTGGATCTGAAGTCTTTGCGGCAATAGCCACTTGCGCTCCATCTTGCGCGGCACGAAGTGCGATCGCTAAGCCGATACCGCGTGAGCCTCCGGTGATAAAAATGCGCTTTCCTTGAAGTGACATCTACTTTCCTTTCTTTGCCATGAATTTCATAAAGGCATCAGCTGCCTCTTCGGATTGGAGCGCTAAAGCAAAGAGTTGGAACTCTGCGCGCATAACATGAGCAACTGCATCATGCTTATTTGCCTTCATCAGTGCTTTGGTATTCATAATTGCCTTGGGAGGTTGTTGAGCAATCTGTTCAGCTATCTCCAGTGCGATGCGCTCAGCCTCAGAATCAATAGTGGCAATCAAGCCCATCTCGAGCGCTGCTTCTGCGCCGAAGGATTCACCAGTCATGAAAATCTTTGCCGCTCTTTGATATCCGACAAGTTCGGGAAAGAGCTTTGTCGATCCTGCTTCAGGTACAAGTCCAAGTGAAGTAAAGGGCATAGAGAAGTTCGCATTGGGCGCAGCCACAACGACATCGCAGTGGAGCAACATCGTTGTTCCGACTCCAATGGCATTTCCCTTAACCGCTGCAAGTAGTGGCTTTGGAAATTCGAGAAGTGACCCGAGAAACTTAGCGACGCCAGAATCTTCCTCAGTTGGTGGATTGGACATAAAGTCACGAATATCGTTTCCTGCGGTGAAATGTTCACCTTCGCTAGTAATTACGACGCAACGGATTGAATCATCTTCAGCTGCTTGATTGAGGTGCGCAGCTAGCCCGGCATACATATCCCGGGTGATCGCATTCATCTTTTCGGGACGATTGAGGCGAACTACGAGAGTTTGGCCCAGCGTGGATGTGGAGATTTCCGTCATTCGGGCATCTTAAAGGGTGGCGGGGGTAAATCAAAGGATGCTTGTAGGAGCATACTGAAGGTAGCAACGGAGAGGTCGCTACCATGGCAAGAGATATCACCATCACTACTAGGGAACTTTCACCATTCGAGCAATTGGTCTTAGGTCTGCTCTGCGAAGGAAAGACAAATTCTGCAATTACCCGCGAAACAAACCATACTGAAAAAGTTATTGAAAATACGATAAGCAGATCAGCGAAGGCTTTCGGTATTACTTCGGATGGAGATACCAATATTCGAGTCCTTCTCGCCCTTGCATTTCGCACACATTATGGTGATGCTGCATTTGATAATCTCGGCGTCGCCTGTGTTCATTCAGTAATTAATGGCGAAGGTCAAGCAATTTGTAATCGAGATATTCACTAACGTTTTACATTACCTGCATCACATTTTAATTGGTGCCAGCCCTCAACTTCTATATCTAGGTGCCAGCACTCAGCTTTTCAGACTCTTAGCGCATACCTGAGGTATGTAATTTGCATAGCGCTTAAATATCTAAGCGCCACGTAAAGGAGAGTAACTCAATGAAACGCAAGAATTTTGACAAAATAGTAACGGCAGTCGGCTTTGGTCTTTCAGTATTTCTACTTGTTGCAGCAGGATTACTCAATTGGGGAGCTAATTTCGCAGCAGACTCAGTATCAAGCCAACTTGAGAATCAAAATATTTCCTTCCCAGCAGTTGAAGGAATGCCCGCAACAACGAAGGGGCAATTAGCAAAGTGGGCGGGAATGGCCGTCACCACGGGTCCTATGGCAAAGGATTTTTCAGATCTCTATATCTGGGAACATATGAAAGCGGCATCAATTGCCGCAGTTGGAAAACCTGCAACATATTCTGATGTATCCGGTATGTATATGGGGCTTGTCAGAGGTGGCAGCGCCGACACTGCACAAATTGCAAAGCTAGGCGACTTACGTCAGACGCTCTTCATGGGGAACACTCTGCGTGGAATGCTTCTTGAAGCATACGCATTCGGAACTATGGGTGTTATCGCAGGATACGGAGCAATTGCAGCACTTGTCGGAGGGCTCGTGATGCTTCTACTTTCAATCGCAGGGCTTATGCATATTCGTCGCACCCCAGATAGCGCGACGATTTAACCCTCACCTCTTTAACTCTCCGTGAAGACTGAGGGAAGAAAAAACCCCGACCTTGAGCAATCAGGGCCGGGGTTTTCTCTGTAACTAGAGGCTTAGCGATCAAGCTTTCCAGAGATGAAATCTTCCACCTTGTTATGAGCTTGTTCATCTGTGTACTGCACAGGTGGTGTCTTCATGAAGTATGAAGATGGTGAGAGCAACGCTCCCCCGATCTTGCGATCCAAGCCAATCTTTGCGCAACGAAGCGCATCGATGATGACACCTGCTGAGTTGGGTGAATCCCATACTTCAAGCTTGTATTCAAGGTTCAAAGGAACGTCACCAAATGCGCGACCCTCGAGGCGAACATATGCCCACTTGCGATCATCGAGCCATGGAATGTAATCAGAAGGACCGATGTGAACATTCTTTGCGCCCAAATCATGTTCGAGCTGTGATGTCACAGAATTTGTCTTTGAGATCTTCTTTGATTCGAGGCGATCACGCTCGAGCATATTTTTAAAGTCCATATTTCCACCGACGTTGAGCTGGTAGGTGCGGTCTAGGTGTACGCCGCGGTCCTGGAACAACTTCGCCATGATGCGGTGAGTAATTGTCGCGCCAACCTGGCTCTTGATGTCGTCTCCGACAATCGGAAGACCCGCATCCTTGAACTTCTTCTCCCATACTGGGTCAGATGCGATAAATACTGGAAGCGCGTTAACGAAAGCACATCCTGCATCAATTGCACACTGTGCATAGAACTTAGCAGCTTCTTCAGAACCAACAGGCAGGTAGCAAATCAAAACATCAACTTGCTCTTCCTTAAGGACTGCAACCATGTCGACTGGTGCCGCAGTTGATTCAGTAATTGTCTCCTTGTAGTATTTTCCAAGGCCATCGAGTGTGGTGCCGCGCTGAACGGTGACACCTGTCTTTGCGACGTCAGAGAACTTAATTGTGTTGTTCTCAGATGCCCACATTGCATCTGCAAGATCGAGACCGACTTTCTTTGCATCAACATCGAAGGCAGCAACAAACTTGACGTTGTTGATGTGGTAATCGCCGACTACAGCGTGCATAAGACCTGGAATCTCCTGATCTCGCGCTGCATCCTTGTAATAGGTGACGCCTTGTACTAACGAGTTAGCGCAGTTTCCTACTCCAACGATTGCAACACGAATGTCGCCTTTTCCAGTAGTGATATTCACTTTGTCTTCCCTTCGGTTTTGATCATGCTTTCAAGCCAAGCGATTTCTCGCTCAAGCGAATCGAGTGAGTAGCGGCGCCACTCCTCAAGATATTTATCGAGCCCTGCTGTCGATCCTTCAAGGTCCGTACGCAGTAGTTCGGCCTTCTCTTGAAGACGGCGCAAGCGCCCTTCAAGAATTCTCACGCGGTTCTTCTTCGGTGTTGGGCTAAAGAGCGCAAAGTGGACTTCAAAGCCCTCATCAGACCAAGATTCTGGTGTCACTGTTTCAGTCAGCTCTTCAAAACGCTTTGCACCTTGTGCGGTGATTGAATACACGATGCGCGTGCGACGAGATGTCACATCGACCTCTTTAGATTCAATTGATCCAGCAGCCACCATGCGGCGAAGTTGCGGATAGAGAACTGAGAATGAGAGTGCGCGGAATGGGCCAAAAATGGCGACCATGCGCTTGCGAAGTTCGTAGCCATGGAGTGGGCTCTGCGAGAGCAGGCCAAGGAGAGCGAACTCAAGTGAATCGGCGCGAGAGCGCATTGAGACCTCCCCTGGTGGCTATTTCGAATGGTTATATCTATTCGATATATCGAGTGCATAGTTAAGCCGATATAGCTCCCCTGGCGCAAATCGACGCGCCCAGCGGTTAGCGTTGCCCTATGTTGACCGGAGTTATCCCGACCCGCCTGCCTGAGTACCTCGTGGCGGCGATCATCATCATTATCGCTCCAGGTCCTAGCGTGCTCTTCGTGATCGCCCGAGCGGTCGCGTGGGGTCGAAAAATTGCCGTTCTGACTGTGGCAGGAAATGTCACTGGTTCATTTGTTCTCTCGACTTTGGTTGCAACTGGCGTGGGTCCGATTCTGCAGAAATGGCATATCGCCTACATCGCAGTGCAATGGCTTGGCGGTCTCTATCTGATGTACCTCGGCGTTGATGCAGTCCGCAAACGTGCGGTGCATGCTGCCGATATGACAAATCAAGGTCCTGTTGCGCCCACTGCACGTCAATCCATTCGTGATGGGTTTTGGGTTGGAGTATTAAATCCAAAAGCGATTGTCTTCTTTGCAGCCGTCCTTCCGCAATTTGTTGATATCAAGGGTGGACATGTCACTATGCAGCTGATCTTCCTGGGACTTGTCTTCTGTGTCTTAGCTTTCATCTCTGATGGTTCTTGGGGGCTGCTTGCTGGAACTGCCAGAGCATGGCTTGCAACTGATAACAGTCGCCTTGAAAGACTTCGTGGAACAGGCGGCACCATCATGATTTTGCTTGGTGTCGCAGTTCTTATTTCAGCAGTTGTCACTGGTTAGCGAGAGAATGAACTATGCATAAACCTGAAGTCCCAGCACGCGACACTATTGCGCCTTCCGATCTGACCTTCGGACTTTCTACATGCAAGAGATGTCTCTGGCTTAAGTATTGGTTTAAATTTGATATGAAGAAAGAGTTTCCATTGGTCAAACCTTTGGCAGATTCTCAAGAAGAGCATTTTCGCCGAGCGCCTATGCAGGCACTTGATCCATCGCTCAAAGCTGGAGTTGTGAAGCAATGGGGACAATGGGTAAAGAGCGCTCCAATCTCAATCAATGGTTTTGAAACGCGATGGAAGATTCTTGGAATCTACGATCTACTTGGCCATTACGAAGATGGAACCGTAGGAATAGTAGATTGCAAAGTCTCCGATTCTGAGCGCGATAACGGCCCTTTCTATGCACCACAGCTCGAGGCATATGCGTACGCACTTGAAAATCCAGATAAAGGGAAGCCATTCCCAGTCTCATCAATGGGACTTCTTATTTGGAAATTAGCAGGCGTCACGCAAACTGCCCCCAGTGAACTTGCATCTAACACCCACGGTTTTGGAGTCAACCAGCGCTATGTTGCTGTCGAACGCGATAAGGAGACCTTCTTAACGCTTCTAGAAGAGTTGATCACCACAATCGAAGGCGGAATGCCGGCACCTGGCGCCGAATGCAATACATGTACTTATCATGCTAAGCGCGTTGAACTTGAGATTGATTAATCTTCCTCATTATTTTCAACGTTAATTCCAGACTTCTTCGCTTTGACCGCATAGGTATCGACATATTCTTGACCGGATAGCTGTTGGATACGTTTCATAATTTGATCGGTAACTTCACGCAAGTAAAGCAGATCTGTTGAGTCACCTTCGAAGTACATAGGCTCGCCAAAAGTAATTCCAACGCGCATAATCTTAGGAATAACTGTCCCTGTTGGTTGAATTTTATCTGTATTAAACATCGCAATAGGAATGACGGGTGCCCCTGATTCAATGGCAAGACGTGCAATTCCTGTGCGACCTTTATAGAGGCGACCGTCGGGAGATCTTGTTCCTTCTGGATATATTCCTAATGAATTTCCCCCTGCAAGTACTTCAAGCCCAGTAATGAGTGCAGCTTCGCTTCGGCGACCTCCAGAGCGATCTACTGGAACTTGACCGAGGGCGATAAAGGTCAATTTCTTAATAAATCCTTTAGGCCCAGGAGATGTGAAGTACTCGCTCTTTGCAAGAAATGTAACTTTGCGAGGAACAACAAGTGGCATAAAGATTGAATCGCTAAATGAAAGATGGTTTGAGGCGAGAATAAGCGGCCCAGATGCAGGAACGTTTCGTAACCCTTTGACCTTTGGGCGGAAGAGCAGCATTAAGAACGGTGTCAGAAATGCCCGCAAGGTGCCATAGGGCAGATTATTCATAGCCCTAATTTAGCGTGAATTGCTCCCTATGTGCGAACATAAACCATGAGCAAGCGTGATCAGGGCGGTGACTTCGATGATGAACTCGTCAACGCAGAATTCGAATCGATGGTCGAGGGGCTCTCACTCGATGAATCCGCACCGACAACATATCTTGATGAATTAGATTCTTTTCACGATACAAATAAATTCATTCCGCCAGTTCCCCCAAAGAAGAGTCTCAAAGAACAATATCGCGAGGCAAAAAAATCGGTAATTCGATGGAAGAACAATAGACTCAATGAAAACCCAGAAGATGGAGCTGCACTATGACCGAGAACTACACAGGTTTAGAATTTCGTTGGGGAATTTTGAGTACCGGAGGAATTGCTACTGCATTTGCTCGCGATCTCTCTTATCTCAACAATCATGTAGTAGCAGCCGTGGGCTCGCGCAGTAAGCAATCTGCGCAAGATTGGGCTATCGAATTTCCTGGATGTCGTGCCTATGGAAGTTACGAAGAACTTGTCAACGATCCCAACATTGATGCAATTTATGTCTCTACTCCACATACCTTTCATGCTGCCAATACGATTCTTGCTCTCAACGCTGGAAAGCCTGTGCTCTGTGAAAAGCCTTTCGCACTCAATGCTCATGAAGCGCAATCTATGGTCGATGCTGCGCGCAAAAATAACGTTGCCTTGATGGAGGCAATGTGGACTCGATACCTTCCACATATCTATAAGGTCCGTGAGATTCTCGCATCCGGTGTCATCGGAAAAATAGTCGCCGTAGAAGCCGACCATGGCCAACGCCTGGCAGATTACGCAAATCCTCGACATTGGGAGCCAGAGCTGGGCGGAGGCGCACTCCTCGATCTTGGAATCTATCCCGTCTCTTTTGCGCATATGGTTCTTGGTATTCCAAAGAAGATTACTGCAACAGCCTTATTTACAGATAAGGGCGTTGATTCGCATGCCTCTGCAATCTTTGATTACGCATCTGGTTCACAAGCAGTGCTCTCGACAACGCTTTCTGCAAAGACCTCTAATACAGCAACAATTTCAGGCGAGCTCGGTCGCATCGAGATTGATTCCGTTTTCTATACACCAACATCAATCAGAGTAATCATGCATGATGAGACCACAACAGAATATCCACGGGTCTATGAAGGTGGCGGATTACGCGAACAAGCTCGCTATTTCTCTGAGATGGTTCAGCGAGGCGATAAAGAGTCTGCGCTGCTTACTCTTGATGAAACTGTTGCAATCATGAAATCACTCGATGAGATTCGCAAACAGATTGGTTTGATTTATCCATCCGAACGTTAAAGACGAGCTAAATCAGCTACTCCCACAAGACCTGCTTCGTTCCCCAACGATGCAGCGATAATTTCTGGGTAAGGGTGTCTGCCAGCAAAGGGCATATATCTCTCTAGCGCTGCGCGAGTTGGTGCAAGCAAAATTTCGCCAGCATCTATTACTCCCCCACCAATAACAACGCATTCCGGATCGAGAATCACGGAGAGGGAAGCGATCCCTGCGCCGAGCCATTGCCCAGTTGTATTAAAGGCTGCAAGAGCTACGGCATCACCTTCACCGGCAGCCTCTGTTATTGCCTTACCGGTAAGACCATCAATAGTTCCATCTCCACGTGAGAGAAGATTGCGCGCAATATCTGGGCTTGCAGCGATAGCTTCACGAGCATGGCGCAAGAGCGCATTTCCTGATGCATATTGTTCAAAACATCCACGTGCGCCACAGCCACAGAGATGACCGTCCGGAACTACACGAATATGTCCAATCTCTGCTGCTATTCCAAATGCACCACGGTATAAATCACCGTTAACGACAATTCCACCGCCGATGCCAGTACCAATTGTCATCATCAACATATGGTCCTTGCCGCGACCTGCACCAAAACGTGCTTCACCCCAAGCAGCTGCATTCGCATCATTTTCAATGACAACTGGAAGTCCGATCAACGCCGTTAAGTCAGAATCTAAATCAACGCCATTCCATCCAGCAATATTGGGAGTTGCAAGCATTGTCTTGCGATCAGATGAAACGAAACCAGCAGCAGAAACCCCGACCGAATCAATCGTGAATTCAGACATTAACTCTTGTGCGACATCTGCAATGGCCTGAGTGAGCGCGCGACCACCTTCACGTGGAGTCTCTCTTCGTGCAGTCTTTAGTACTGCACCGAATTCATCTACAACACCACCAAGAACTTTTGTTCCACCAACATCGACACCGATTGTGAAACCCATTTATGAAACTCGCTCAGCCAATTCCTTGAGCGCTGCATCGATGGTCTGTTTCTGTGCCTTTGTAATCATCATGGCAGGAACTGGAAGAGAGACTGCAACTGTTAATTCGTAGGTGACTTGTGTGGAATCAGCATCAATAGCTTTAAGAGTGTATGTGCCATCCATCTGAGTAAGAAGATCAGCTTCATCCATAGAGAATGAGAGCGTTGATGGGGCAGCTGACCAGTCGTAATCAAGAGTTACTCGGTCTTTCATCATTCCGGCATCGATCGCTAATTTCGCTTTGGTGATTCGGTTCTCTGCGTCACGTTCGATGACATCCACCTTTTTAATGGATGTAAGCCACTCGGGATACGCATCAATCGCAAAGAGCGCAGCCTCCACATCGGCTAAGGGTGCATCGATAATGACTGTGGAAATGCTCTGCTCTGACATGGGCGCAAGGCTACCAATATTTCTTTTAATAAATTGACCTCAGAAATCTTCCCTTTGGCAACCCTCTCCCAGTAGCGTTACCTATATGAACGAAGTCACCAATCCCGCTGTAATTCCTGCTGCAACTACTGGCAATCTCACCAATTTGATTGCAGAACGCGCTTGGTTTGAACCAGATCGCATCACCATGTCGCGACCACTGGGCGATGGCTGGCAACCTCTCACTGCTCGACAAGTTGAGGAAGAAATTCGCGCCACCGCTAAAGGTTTAGTTGCCGCCGGAATCCAGATTGGCGATCGAGTCGCAATCATGGCGCGCACTCGATACGAATGGACAATTTTAGACTTTGCAATTTGGTACGCAGGTGGGTGCGTAGTTCCAATTTACGACACTTCATCAGCAGAACAGGTTGATTGGATTCTCAATGATTCTGGCGCCGTAGGACTTATTGTTGAAACTCCTGCACTCCGTGAAACCGTCACCTCGGTTCTTCCGGCACATACTCGACGTATCTGGGTGATGACTGAAGATGTCTTGGCGCAATTGCGCGCAGATGGGATAGGTATTTCTGATGAGGAAATTGAAAGACGCCGTAACGCTCTCCTTCCAGAAACTCTTGCGACTCTTATTTACACATCTGGCACAACTGGCAGACCCAAGGGCGTTCAATTAACCCACGGTAATTTTCTTGCTGAATGTGGAAATGTCGTAGAGGCTGCAAGTGATCTCTTCCTCAAGCCCGGCGGCTCAACCTTGCTCTTCCTACCTGTAGCTCACGTCTTTGGTCGCATGGTTCAAATTGGCGCAATACATGCCGGACTTCATCTTGCACATTGCAGCGATCCTGTCGGTCGTCTGCAACCAGACCTTGCATCCTTTAA
>JBAWXP010000002.1:0-28755 GCA_037143995.1 Actinomycetota bacterium | reverse complement strand
CCTGCAGCAACTGCTGCTCCGCGAAATCCCTTAGGAAGGTTTTTCATACGCCAAGCCCATCAAAACTAAGCCCGGTAGCCTCATCAAGACCACACATCAGATTCGCATTTTGAATTGCTTGTGCTGCAGCGCCTTTACCTAAGTTGTCAATCGCAACAGAGACGACGAGACGAGATGTGTGTTCATCAACTGCAACCTGAATCTGTACATGATTGGAGCCCGAAAGAGCCGCAGTCTTTGGCATCACACCCATTGGCAGGACTGTGACGAATTGTGAATCAGCGAAATACTTTGCATACAACGCATGTACCTCTTTGGTTGATATCTGCTTCGTCAATTTCGCTGTGATTGTTGAAAGGATTCCTCTTGGCATGGGGGCAAGAATTGGCGTAAATGAAATCTTTGCAGCCGTTCCTGATATCTTCGAGAGGGCTTGCTCAATTTCAGGTGTGTGCTGATGTACACCCCCGAATTTATATGAACTAAGCGATCCAGCTACTTCACTTGCAATCAAATTGATCTTCGCGCTTCTGCCGGCTCCAGTTGTCCCTGATGCCGCTACGACAACCACATCTGTTAAATCTGCGATTCCAAAGGCAGGAGCTGCACCAAGTGCAATTGATGTTGCATAGCATCCAGGATTAGCGACCTTTGTCGATTGCTTCACCAAGGATGCAAATGGCTCAATATCTGCAAGTCCATATGTCCAAGCTCCTGCATAATCCCCACCGTAGTACTTAGCCCACGCTTGTGGATCTTCCAATCTGTAATCAGCGCCAAGGTCAACAATCTTTGCCGTTGTCGGAAGTTGAGCGATTATCTTTGCCGACTCTCCATGAGGCAAGGCCAAGAAAATGAGTTCGCATTGAGCAAAATCACTCGGCGTGAATGCACTGAACTTCTTACCTGCATAACTGCGCAACTGCGGATGAATTGAAGTGATCTCTTCCCCTGCATTCGAGTGCGCTGTGATTGCAGTAACTGAGAACTGGGGATGAATTGCTAATAGGCGAAGAAGCTCGCCACCAGCATATCCACTAGCACCTACGACACCGATTTTCATGGATGCACTATAGCATATTTATGCATTTAAGTGCATATTTATGCAGTGCGGAGGACGGCCCCTGTTGCTTTCACGGCCGCAGCCACTGCCGCCTCGCGCATCTCGGTGACTTCAGCCCCGGTGAGGGTTCTATCCGGAGCGCGGAAAACTAATGAGAAGGCGAGAGAAATCTTTCCATCTCCTAGCTTGTCGTAACGATCAAAGAGCGTGATGGATTCAAGGAGTTCTCCCGCTCCGGTGCGAAGCGCAGATTCGACTTCTGCCGCAGTGACCTTGGCATCAACAATCAAAGCTACATCTTGAAGAGCAGCTGGCATGGTGCCCACAGTGGACGGCCGCACAAGATGAGAATCAGGAAGTGCACTTAAGCCCACTGCAAATGCCACAGAACGCTCAGGTAATCCGTACTGCGCAACGATTCGTGGATGTAACTCACCGGCATGGGCTACAGCTTTTCCATCCACAATGAGTTCAGCGCAACGTCCCGGATGCCAAGGTGCAAAATCTGAGCGCTTTACAGTCCATTGAAGATTACAGAGTTGCAGAATGTCCTGTGCATATGCGATTGCATCGTGCCATGTATAGGCGCGAGCCTTACCTTGCCAATCTTCGTTCTCAACTTTTCCAACCAACAATCCTGCAACGTGATAAGGCTGTTGCGGCACGCTGGCAAATATTTGATCGATAACTTTCTGGTCAGGTCGCTTGGAGATATCTGGCGAGATGAATGGAACCAATTTTTGTGAACTACGGAAGATGGAGCCCATTTCAAAGATTGCAAAATCCTTAGCTCCACGGCTGATATTACGTTGCGCTACTTCAATAAGCCCAGGCACAAGATGCACGCGCATCAGTGGGAACTCTTCAGACATTGGATTTGCAATGCGATAGGTAGCTGCGCGTTCACCAATAAAACCCATCGAATCAATAGTCTCTTGATTGGTAAATGGGAAAGTCTGTACCTCGGCTAACCCTCGACTTGCAAGCATCTGCGCAACCGCTCGACGACGTTTCTGAGTTGGGGTAAGAGAGGCATGCAATGGCCGCGGAGGCAAAATTGAAGGAATCTTGTCATAGCCAATCATGCGCGCTACTTCTTCGGTGAAGTCAGCGGCCGTGAGTAAATCAGAGCGCCACGAAGGAGGGTCGACTTCGAAAGTCTTCTCATTGACATCACAACCAATAGTGCGGAGTACTTGCGCAATGGTGGCTGGCGATACTTCAACGCCGAGAATTCGAGATATGTAAGCAGGGTCGAGCTTTACAGTAGGAGCGAATCGAGGTTGCCCATCGATTACGGTGGCAACATGTATTGCTGAGCTGTTTTCAGTCAGTAGTTGCACAAAGCGAGCGGAGGCAAATTCGGCAAGGGATGGATCAACGCTACGTTCGAGGCGGCGGGAAGCTTCCGATGACAACTTATGGCGACGTGAATTTTTAGCAACACAGATGGGATCAAAGCGCACTGCTTCGAGGGCTATCTCTGTAGTTGTTTCGGAAATTTCAGAAGATGCACCGCCCATAGTTCCAGCTAGAGCAAGAGGTTGTACATCGTCACAGACCATCAAATCATCGGGATCGAGTTGACGAACTTGGCCGTCGAGAGTGGTAAATGGCTGCGCCTTACCTGCGCGCTTAATCGTTAATCCACCCTTGATCTTGGATTTATCAAATGCGTGGAGCGGCTGACCCAATTCGAGCATTACGTAGTTAGTGACATCGACAACGAGTGAAATCGAGCGCATTCCCATCTTTTCGATACGACGGCGCATCCACAGAGGAGTAGTTGCCGAAGGATCAAAGTGTGAAAGTGTGCGCAGATAGAAAACTGAGGCAGTGGACTTATCTGCGATTTTTGCCGTTACTCCCTTACCGGTCTCAGTAAAGGTAAGTCCACGCAAAGCATCAACGGGATCTGTAAATTTCAGTCCGAGTGAACCCGCTACTTCACGGGCAATTCCACGGATGCTCAGTGCATATCCACGATCAGGATTGACCGCTACATCGAAGATCACATCGTTGATCATGAGCCCTGCAATTGCGTCATCGCCGATCTTTACGGTGCCCACAGCAAAGGTCATGATTCCTGAGTGATCATCGCCCAAGCCAAGTTCGCGAGCAGAACAAATCATGCCGTTAGAAGTTTTGCCATACGTTTCACGTGCGCCTATGGCGAAGTTTCCAGGCAAAACTGCACCCGGAAGTGCTGCAACAACGAGGTCGCCTACTGCAAAGTTTGTAGCTCCACAAATAACATAGCGAGTCTCTTTCTCACCGCAATCAATACCAACGTAGCGAATTGGTTTCTTAAATTCGGTGATTTCCTCAATGCTGAGGACTTTTGCAAATACCAGAGGGCCAGTTAAATCAGCGCCCTGTCTAATGATTTCTTCTACTTCAAAACCGACACGAATCAGTCCATCAGAAATCTGCTCAGGTGTAGTTGATGCTGGAATATCCACGAACTCTTTGATCCACGATAAAGGTGCGCGCATTTAGAGTCCGACTCCAAACTGGCGAGTAAAACGGAGATCGCCTTCAACGATGTCGTGCATATCGGTGATTCCATGACGAACCATCAGCGTGCGTTCTAGCCCCATGCCGAATGCAAAACCTGTGTAGACATCAGTATCGATTCCACATGTTGCAAGTACTTGTGGATTGACCATTCCACAGCCGCCCCATTCAATCCAGCGATTATTAAAGAAGATATCTACTTCAGCGCTGGGCTCGGTGAATGGAAAGAATGATGGGCGAAGTCTGGTGGTGACATCGGGGCCGAACATATGTCGCGCAAAGTTATCGAGAGTTCCTTTGAGATTGGCCATGGTGATTCCCTTATCAACGACCAGGCCTTCTACTTGATGGAAGACGGGGCTATGTGTTGAATCGAGTTCATCAGCACGGAATGTGCGCCCCGGACAGATAACATAAATAGGAGGTTGTTGTGTCAGCATGGTACGAATCTGTACAGGAGATGTGTGAGTGCGCAGAACTACCCCGGATTCAACAGGTTCGATGAAGAATGTATCTTGCATAGTGCGCGCTGGGTGATCGGCTGGGATATTGAGAGCATCGAAGTTAAGCCAACCCGATTCGAGTTCTGGTCCTTCTTCTACTGCATAGCCTTGCTCGATAAAAAAATCAGAGATCTCATTTTTGATGATTGAGATCGGATGAAGTCCACCTCGGTGTTGGCGTTGAACCGGCAGAGTAATATCCACAACTTCTTCGAGCAGCACTTTCTTGTCGCGCTCTGCTTCAAGTTTTGCAGTCGATGTAGCAAGTGCCTGAGCAATTGCAGCCTTGGCATCACCAATGAGTTTTCCAGCTGATGCTTTTTCATCTGGTGAAAGCGAGCCAAGTGAGCGGCTGGCAAGAGAGACTGGTGCCTTGTCGCCCGTGTGGGCTAAACGTGCGACCTTGAGTTGATCGAGGTCAGCTGCGGCAGAGAAAGCTTTCTGAGCATCGCTAATCCACGATGCGATCTCTGCCGGATTCATAGAGGGAATTCTATCCTGCCACCTTTGAAGAAAGGGTGAACATAACGATGGAAGCCGCTGCAGATAAGTTAAGACTCTCGGCACGCCCTGCCATTGGAATAGTTACTTCCGTAACGCTTGCTCCGAGAGCTGCAGCATCTACTCCCCTGGCTTCATTTCCGAATATTGCTATGCAATCACCTTGGATTGAGATATCGGTGATTGATTTCTTTGCATGCGATGACAGTAAGAATGTTGAAATATCTGGGAATTGCTTAGCCACACGGTCGAAGGTGATTCCCTCGAAGACTGGCAAGTGCCACAGGGAACCAGCAGTTGATCGGACAACTTTGGGTGAGAACATATCAACTGAATCAGGCGATGTAATCACTGCAGAGATTCCCATAGCGTCTGCAGTACGCAAGATTGTTCCGGCATTGCCTGGGTCTTGAATTTCGTGGAGGTAGATAAATATTGAGGAACCTGTCGCAGAGAGTGCAGCGAAGTCAGATTCAGGTTTGTAGCAAAGTGAGATGAGCCCTTGAGGCGTAACGGTATCTGACATCGCCTTCATAACAGCATCTGTTACCTCGACGATTTCAACAGAGTTCAGATCAAGTTCAGTGATTTTAGAAAGACCCGACTCTGTGCCATAGAGAATCTTGAGTTGAGGGCCATTAGCTGATGTGAGCGCCTCGCGTGCACATTGCACTCCTTCGGCAACAAAGAGACCTTGTTCGCGTCGCTCTTTTGCGCCCTTAGAACCAATAAGAGCCTTCACTCGCGCAACATGTGGCGAATGAAGGCTCTCAATCATTGGGTGACGTATTACTTAAGCTGCAGGAAGGTTCTTACGTGAAACATCCACGAGAACCTTAAATGCTGCTGGATCATTCGTTGCGATATCTGAAAGAACGCGACGATCTACTTCAAGACCAGATGCCTTAAGGCCCTGGATGAAGCGGTTGTAGGTCATTCCGTTTTCGCGGGCTGCAGCGTTAATACGCTGAATCCATAGCTGACGGAAATCGCCCTTCTTATCTTTACGATCGTTGAAGGCGTAAACCATTGAGTGCGTAACTTGCTCCTTCGCCTTTGTGAAAAGACGTGAACGTTGACCGCGATATCCGGCTGCACGTTCAAGAGTTGTGCGACGCTTCTTTGCTGCGTGTACTCCGCGCTTGACTCTCATTGGTCGACTCCCTTACTTCAAACCAAGCATGCGCTTGGCTGTCATTGTGACTGTTGACTTTGCTGATGACTCTTGGCTCAAACGACGAGTAACGCGTGATGACTTGTGCTCCAAAAGGTGGCGCTTGCCTGCACGCTCGTGCATGATCTTTCCTGTTCCTGTGACGCGGAAGGTCTTCTTCGCACCACTGTGGGTTTTCATCTTTGGCATTTATCTTCTCCTGTTACTTCGTCGTTGTAAAAACCTGGTACTACTTAAAAATTAATTAGTAGCGGCTGCTGCTTCTTCTTCAGCGGCTTTCACTTTGGCGGCTCGCGCCGCCTTCTGTTCTGCAACCGCTTCGGTCTTCTTCTTCGTTGGTCCTAAGACCATCGTCATCTGTCGACCTTCTTGCTTAGGAGCGAACTCCACGAATGCAATCTCTTTCACATCTTCTGCAAGACGTTGCAAGAGTTTGAACCCAAGCTCTGGACGTGTTTGTTCACGGCCACGGAACTTCATCGTGATCTTCACCTTGTCGCCACCTTTGAGGAACTTCTCGACCGCTGAGCGCTTTGTCTCGTAGTCGTGATTTTCGATCTTTGGTGTCATGCGCACTTCCTTCACCACAATGTGGGTCTGGTTCTGACGTGCTTCGCGAGCTTTCTGTGCTTCCTGGTACTTGTACTTGCCGAAGTCCATGATCTTGCACACTGGTGGATTTGCTTCGGGAGCAATCTCTACGAGATCGAGTCCGATTTCATCTGCCATTGCTAGCGCTGCTTCGATATCTACAACTCCAACTTGTTCACCGGTGTAATTGATGAGACGAATCTGGGGTGTGCGGATACGGTCGTTAATGCGCGGTTCTGTTGTGATTTCTGCTCCTATGTTCGGTTCTTGAGTATCCAAGTCGCCGCAAAAATCGCGCACCGCATAGAAAGAGTAAAACCTTTGACAGGTTTACTTCCGACTAACCAATCCGCCGAAGCAGTAGAGGTGGGAGCGGTGAGCTCCTCTTGCAGCAGCCGTGGCTACTGGTCTGGGCGTAAGGCTACCTGAGCAGGGGTGGAAAGAAAAATCCGTGCCTAATTAGGCGCCCATTCCGTGAAGCCCACCGTCAACGTGAATGATTTCAGCTGTGGTCTTTGGGAACCAATCACTTAAGAGAGCAACTGCTGCCTTTGCTGCAGGAACAGGATCTGTGACATCCCATTCGAGAGGGCTGCGATCGTTCCATACCTTTTCAAATTCATCGAAGCCTGGAATTGATTTAGCAGCCATGGTGCGAATAGGACCTGCTGCTACAAGGTTGATACGAATATTTTCAGCACCAAGATCGCGCGCTAAATAGCGTGATGTGGATTCAAGGGCTGCCTTTGCAACGCCCATCCAGTCGTACTTGGGCCATGCGACTTGCGCATCAAAATCAAGTCCCACAATAGATGCACCACCTTTAAAAGTTGGCTTGCATGCCATCGTGAGCGATTTCAGTGAATATGCAGATACATGAACTGCAGTTGCTACATCTTCCCAGGCGGTATTGAGGAAATTTCCACCAAGAGCTGCTTCAGGTGCAAAGCCAATGGAGTGCACTACGCCATCGAGGTGCGGAACATGTTTCCTTATTTCAGCAGCTAAGCCATCAAGGTGTTCTTGATTAGTAACATCGAGTTCGATGATTGGCGGTGTCTGCGGAAGGCGACCTGCAATCCGAGTTGTAAGACTAAGGGCGCGACCGAAACCTGTGAGTACGACAGTGGCGCCTTCTTCCTGAGCAATCTTGGCAATATGAAATGCGATTGAGCCATCGGTGAGAACGCCAGTGACAAGAATATTCTTCCCTTGGAGGATGCCCATGCTTAGTGACCCATTCCTAATCCGCCATCAACAGGAATGATGGCACCGGTGATATAGCTTGCTTGATCAGAGGCTATGAAGGTAACTACATCTGCAATTTCTTGCGCAGAACAGAAACGCCCAAGCGGAACTTGTGCTGCGATATCAGAGCGACGTTTCTCATCAAGATCGGCAGTCATATCAGTTTCAACAAATCCTGGAGCAATCACATTTGCAGTAATGCCACGACTGCCGAGCTCGCGGGCAAATGAACGCGCCATACCGACAAGTCCTGACTTTGAAGCAGAGTAATTAACTTGACCTGCGGCTCCTACTCCCCCAACAACGGAGCCGATAAAGATCAAACGACCTCGCTTTAATTTGAGGAGCCCCTTAGTGGCGCGCTTGCTGACTCGAAATGCTCCGGTGAGATTTGCGTCAATCACAGATTCAAAATCTTCATCACTCATACGCATCACTAAACCATCTTTAGTAATTCCTGCATTAGCAACGATAATTTCCGGTTGACCGATTTCAGCTTCGATCTTTGCAAATCCCGCATCAACGCTTGCCGTATCCGTCACATCCATCTGCACCGAATCGAAGCCCTGAGGCGGAGTCCCGCTGCGATAGGTAACAACAACGCGATGTCCGGCAGCCTTGAGTGATGTCGCAATTGCTAAACCGATTCCGCGATTTCCGCCGGTAACAAGTGCAATCGAGGTCGAGTCGCTCATGAGAGAAAACTACCCTACTGTTGCGCTATGGCTAAAGAAGATGACGTATATGACATCACTAGCGCGCCAAAAGGGTTATCTACTGACCAGTCTGCGAGACAACGTCGCTACTTCATCTCAATGATGATTCGAACTGCCTGCTTTATTCTTACTGTGTTACTCCCCAGTCCATTTCGATGGTTTGCTCTCCTTGGAGCTGTGACTCTTCCATATATCGCAGTTGTTGTAGCAAATGCTGGTCGCGAAACTGTTATTCCTGGAGCATCAATCTTGAAGAAGAGGCCGCGAGGAATTGAGTAGTTCTGTAAGCCGCGAAAAGTATTCAATCCTCAAATCTTTACTAGCAATTATTCTCATTGCGCTCTGTTTGTGGGCTTCACAATGGCAATATCACCGTGGTGTAGCACGGCATGCCAGAAATTTTCTTATTGAGACCAATTCAAGTATGAAGCCAATTGAGCTTCGAAGCGTTACAGAAGATGTCACAGCTCATGAATGGCAGCCTGTAACCGTGAGCGGATCCTTTGATGCACAGTCACAAATTCTTCTTCGTAACTCATACTCCGATGGTGTCTATGGCTTTGAGCTACTCACTCGTTTTGCAGATGTAGAAGGGCGAACATTTTGGGTCGATTGCGGATGGGTGAAAGCCGGTGCCAGCGCTACAACTCGTCCCAAACTCCCTGCAATTCCACCTGAACAAGTCTCAATAACCGGACGTCTTCGCTTAGATTCATCACTTCCTCAAGGCTCCTTCTTTGCAATTCCCCAAGGATCATCAACTGGGTTAATTGCTAAAGCGAATGCTCAATCAGGAACACAATCCGAGAATTTCTATATTGATTTGATTAGTGGTTCTGATCCAGTTCTTACGCCAACTGTCAGTGCCCAATTGCCCGAGTTATCTGATGGTCCTCATATGGCATATGCGCTGCAGTGGATCTTCTTCGCTGGATTAATCGGTTATGGACGTTTTCTCATTCGTCGTGATGTCTTGACGCGCAAAGAGCTCTGAGTACAAACCGCCCTGCGAGATGAGGTCTTCATGACGACCTCTCTCGACAATCAACCCCTTCTCTAAAACAAGAATCTGGTCAGCTTCCATCACCGTGCTAAGCCGGTGAGCAATAACGATTGATGTTCGCCCCTTTAGTGCATGTTTGAGCGCCTCTTGCACGAGTGACTCATTCTCTGAATCAAGATGCGCAGTCGCTTCATCGAGAATGACAATGGCAGGGGCTTTCAGAAGCAGACGCGCAATCGCTAGGCGTTGTTTCTCGCCTCCCGATAGTCGATGTCCTCGTTCACCCACCATCGTGTCAAAACCATTAGGAAGAGTTGAAATAAGATCCCAAATTTGCGCTGCTTTACAAGCAGCAATCATCTCTTCTTCAGTGGCATCTTCCTTCGCATATCGAAGATTTTCAGAGATTGATTCGTGGAAAAGGTGCGCATCTTGCATCACTACACCGATTGAATCACGGAGTGATTGGACTGTGAAGTCACGGATATCTTCGCCATCGATAGTTATTGATCCCCGCGTGACATCGTAGAGACGCGGAAGAAGCGCGCTCATGGTCGTCTTCCCAGCACCTGATGGTCCAACAATTGCAGTCAGAGTTCCCGCAGGTGCGCTGAAGGTGATTCCTCGAAGTACTTCACCGCTTTCAATCGTTTCTGGCCGTGATGCAGATTCAAGTGAGGCCAGTGAGATGTCTTGCGCTTTGGGATATGAAAAAGCGACATCATTAAATGCGATGGCTAGGTTCTTACGATCCAAAGTCGTGGCGCCTGGCTTATCTGTGATCATAGGCTGGAGATCTAGGACCTCAAAGACTCGCTCGAAAGAAACGAGTGAGGTCATTACATCAATACGTACATTAGATAACGCTGTTAACGGTCCATAGAGTCGAATCAAGAGCGCCGTGATTGCAAGAAGCGTTCCAACAGAAATGGCTCCATTGATTGCAAGATGGCCACCGATTCCATAGGCAAAGGCGGTTGCAACAGCCGCCACACTAGTAATTCCAACGAAGAAGACTCGGTTGAGCATCGCAGTTTGGATACCGATATCAGCAACTTTGCGAGCTCTTGTGCGGAAGAAGTTCTCTTCCTTCGCTGGCTTGCCATAGAGGTTTACAAGGAGCGCGCCTGACACATTGAAGCGTTCAGTCATGGTGCTCGACATCGTTGCATTGAGATTAAAGGCATCGCGGGTCAGGGCTTGAATCTGCTTTCCTACCCACTTTGTAGGCAAGAGGAAGAGCGGCAAGAGAAGAAGTGAAACTACGGTGATTTGCCACGAAAGAATCATCATCGTTGTGACTACTAATACGAGCGAGACGATATTGCTGACAACTCCAGAAAGCGTGCCAGTAAATGCTTGCTGGGCCCCCATAACATCTGAATTGATTCGAGAGATCAGTGCACCGGTCTGAGTACGGGTAAAGAATGCAATCGATTGTCTTTGGATATGTGCAAAAACTTCAGAACGAAGGTCATAGATAAGGCCTTCACCGATACGCGCTGAGAACCATCGACCAAAGATATTAAAGGCTGCATCGAGCACAGCAAGAGCGCCAACTAATATTGCAAGCTTTGTCACAAGAGCTGAATCTTTTGGAATGACCCCTTTATCAATGAGTTCACGCAATAAGAGTGGAGTCGCAACAACTAAAAGGGCTTCAACAATGACTGTCAGAAGAAAGATAGTGATGTGAGTCTTGTAAGGCTTGCCGTACGAGAAAATTCTCTTAACGGTTCCAGCTTTAAGTTTTTGGGATTTAACAGATGGGTCTGCGGTCATCGACCGGAAGGTTGCCCAGACTGCATGTTGAGACATGAGAAATTAAACTGTAAAACCAAGTGCGCGAAGTTGTTCGCGTCCATCATCTGAAATTTTATCTGGTCCCCAAGGTGGCATCCAGACCCAGTTAATTTTCACATCATCGGTAAACGGTGCAAGCGCTTGACGTGTTTGATCTTCAATCACATCTTGCAAAGGGCAAGCAGCTGATGTCAAGGTCATATTAAGGACAGCAATATTGTTTTCATCGACCATCATGTCGTAGATGAGACCGAGATCAACAACGTTGATACCAAGTTCTGGGTCGACAACATCCTTCATCGCCTCGTTGATATCTTCTACCTTTGCAACCATGTCCCTATCCTACTTTCTTTTTAGTCTTGCTTTGCCAACGCTTGAACGCTGGCATCTTTAAAGGCCATCCAACCTAGAAGTGCACATTTGATACGGGCTGGATATTGAGATACACCAGCAAGAGCTACCGCATCTTCCAAGAGCGCTTCATCGCCTTTTTCAGTGCCTTTGCTCTGCATCAGATGCATAAACGAGTCGGCCACAACCTGAGCCTCATCGAGATTTTTTCCAATCAGTAAATCTGTGAGAATCGAGACGCTAGCCTGCGAAATAGAGCAACCAACACCATCCCATGAGACATCTTTTACCAGATCACCATCGAGTGTGACATTGAGAGTGATCTCATCGCCGCAGCTGGGATTTATATGATGAACCTGCGCATCATAAATAGCGTTGAGCTTCTTGTGCTGTGGGTTCTTGTAATGATCCAGGATTACTTCCTGATAAAGATTATCTAATTGCATTAGCGACCAAAATATTTCTGTGCACCGTGTACACCGGCGATAAGAGCATCTAAGTCGTCGGTAGTGTTATAGAGGTATACGGATGCGCGTGTAGTAGCGGGAACGCCAAGTTTGCGAGTGAGCGGCCAGGCACAGTGATGCCCGGTGCGAACTGCAATTCCCTGACTATCGAGGAATTGGCCTAAATCGTGTGGGTGGATATCGCCTAGGGTAAATGAGACCACACCTCCACGATTATCGGTCGTAGTTGGTCCAATGATTCGAAGATCTGCAATCTCTGAAAGTCCGTTGAGCAAATAACGCGTGAGTTCGACTTCATGGCGATGGATGTTCTCCATACCAATTCCCGTCAGATAGGTAAGAGCTGCTCCTAAGCCAACAGCCTGCGCCATATTCGGTACACCTGCCTCAAATTTACGAGGAGCAGGAGCCCATGTTGCAGATTCCATCGTGACATTTTCAATCATCGATCCACCTGTAAGAAATGGTGGAAGTTCTGCAAGAAGTTCTGCTCGTCCCCAGAAGATTCCTACACCTGTGGGTCCTACCGCCTTGTGGCCGGAGAACGCTAGGAAATCAACGTTCAACGCCTTCACATCTGTGGCCATATGCGGAACTGATTGACATGCATCTAGTACTACAACTGCGCCAACTTCATGGGCCCGACGAGATATATCTTCTAGTGGATTGATTGTTCCGAGAACATTCGACTGGTGCGTCAGCGCTACAACCTTCGTTGAACCATCTACCAGCGAATTGAGATGAGAGAGATCTAGGCGACCTTCGGCTGTAACCGAAAACCATTTGAGGGTTGCACCTGTACGAGCTGCAAGTTGCTGCCACGGAATCAGATTTGCGTGGTGTTCCATCTCTGTAACAACAATTGAATCCCCAGCCTTGAGATGAAAACGATTACCTGCATGGGCGTTCCCGATCGCATAAGCGATGAGGTTGAGAGATTCAGTCGCGCTTTTGGTAAAGACGATTTCATCTATATCTGCGTTAAGAAAATTGGCAACTACTGCACGGGCACCTTCATAGGCATCCGTTGCTTCTTCAGCCAATTGATGAGCGCCACGGTGTACTGCAGCATTGTGAAGACGGTAGAAATCACTTTCGGCATCGATGACTACATTGGGCTTTTGACTCGTTGCTCCTGAATCGAGATAGACAAGGCGCTTGCCATCGCGGATTGTCCGATTAAGAATCGGAAAATCCTTTGCGATAGTGCGAGCGTCAAAGGTCATAACTAAGCGGTGACGTACTCCGCATAACCATTTGCTTCGAGCTTATCTGCAAGCTCCGGTCCGCCTTCTTCGACGATGCGACCATTTGCGAAGACATGTACAAAGTCAGGCTTGATGTAACGCAAGATGCGTGTGTAGTGGGTGATGAGTAAAACTCCACATTGACTTGCATCCTTAGCGCGCACAACGCCTTCAGAGACGATACGTAGAGCATCGACATCGAGCCCTGAATCTGTCTCATCAAGAATTGCAAACTTTGGACGCAATAGTTCGAGCTGCATGATTTCGTGGCGCTTCTTTTCTCCACCAGAGAAACCTTCATTAACATTGCGTTGCGCAAACGATGGATCCATCTTGAGAGATTCCATTGCAGCCTTTACTTCGCCGACCCATTCACGAAGCTTGGGGGCTTCTCCGCGGAGTGCAGTTGCTGCAGTGCGCAGGAAGTTAGAGACAGAGACTCCAGGAACTTCAACGGGATATTGCATCGCTAAGAAGAGTCCTGCCTTAGCGCGTTCATCGACAGTCATCTCAAGTACATCTTCGCCATCAAGTGTCACTGTGCCACTTGTGATTGTGTACTTTGGGTGGCCAGCAATGGAATACGCAAGAGTTGATTTACCGGAGCCGTTAGGTCCCATGATTGCATGAGTTTCACCTGACTTGATAGTCAGATCTACGCCCTTGAGAATCTCAATCGCGCCTTGTTCGGTCTCGACAGATACTTTTAATCCGCGAATTTCTAGAGTACTCATATCTATCTCCGTTACATCTCTACCGTGACGGAGTCTCCGTCGACAGTTACTAAATAGCTCTTTACTGGTGCTACTGCAGGAGGCGTTAAAGCTTCTCCGGTACGAAGATCAAACTCTGCTCCATGGAGCCAGCATTCGATCTTAAAATCTGTGATGTCTCCCTCGGCAAGTGATGCATCTGAATGTGAGCAGGTATCGCCGATTGCAAAGACTTCATCGCCAACTCGGGCCACACAAATTGATTCGCCATTCTTTTCGATACGAACTGGCTTTCCAGCAACCAACGTTGCTAATGAGAGATCTGACATCTATTTCCCTGCCTTTGCGAGTTCATCATCAATACGAGCCATGATGCGCTCTTGAATCTCAGCAATGCCGATTTCAGAGACGATCTCGTTAAAGAAGCCACGAACCACAAGTCGACGAGCGTCATCCATATTGATTCCGCGAGACATTAAATAGAAGAGTTGCTCGTCATCAAAGCGGCCAGTTGTTGAAGCATGTCCTGCGCCAACGATTTCGCCAGTTTCGATTTCAAGGTTAGGGACAGAATCTGCACGTGCACCATCAGAAAGCAACAAGTTGCGGTTGAGCTCGTAGGTATCTGTACCTTCTGCTGCAGCTCGGATAAATACATCACCGATCCAGACCGTATGTGCCTTATCCCCCGCAAGTGCTCCCTTGTAGTTAACGCGTGATTTTGCATTAGGGACTTTGTGATCTACAAACATGCGGTGTTCGAAGAATTGACCTGCTGTTGCGAAATAGACGCCAGAGAGATCACATGATGCACCTGGTGCAATGAAATCAACAGTTGGGAGTAAACGAACTACATCTCCTCCGACTGTGACAACGATTGATTTAAATGTTGCATCACGGTCGACGATTGCATGGTGACGAGCAGCATGAATTGTCTTCGCTCCCCACTCTTGCAGTGCGATCAGAGTCAGATGCGCACCTGGTTCGACAACAATCTCTAGATCTTCAGCAAGGTGCATATCTCCAGAATTTTCAAGAACAACTATCGACTTTGAATGGTTCCCGGCCTTAATCAGAACACGTGAGAATTCGGCTGAATCTGTTCCGAAGGAAGTTCGGTTAAGGAAGATTGGTTCGGAAATCTCAGCGTTAGCTGCAATCTCAAGAACAGCGCCCTTTGAAGTGAACTCGCGGATGCGATTGACAATTGCATCATCGGTTTGGGTGAGAGCGATAATCTCTTGATGCGTAAAAGTTGCACCCTTTGGAAGCGCACCTTTCGCTGTAAGAGAGTTGCGCTCTACTGGTGTGGCGGTTCCATCGTGCATTCCACCGAGACGCTTGAGCGGTGTAAAACGCCAAGCCTCCTCGCGCCCCGTGGGCGTGTGGTTTTCAAGAATATTTGATTGAAGCGTTGTCATTATCCGACTGAACCTTCCATCTGTAACTCGATAAGTCGGTTGAGTTCGAGCGCATACTCCATTGGAAGTTCACGAGCGATTGGTTCGATAAATCCGCGCACAATCATTGCCATCGCTTCATCTTCATTAAGACCACGAGACATGAGATAGAAGAGCTGATCATCTGAAATCTTCGAAACCGTTGCTTCGTGGCCCATTGATACATCATCTTCACGGATATCTACATAGGGATATGTATCAGAGCGAGAGATGGTGTCGACAAGAAGTGCATCGCACTTAACGGTGCTTGCGGAGTGATGTGCACCTTCTTGTACCTGTACAAGTCCACGGTATGAAGTGCGTCCCCCACCACGAGCTACCGACTTTGAGATAACAGATGATGATGTGTAAGGAGCAGCGTGAACCATCTTTGCGCCAGAATCTTGATGCTGACCAGGACCTGCGAAGGCAAGTGAGAGTGTTTCACCCTTTGCATGAGGGCCCATCAACATGACAGCTGGGTATTTCATGGTGACCTTTGAACCGATATTTCCATCGACCCATTCCATCGTTGCACCTTCAGCACATGTTGCGCGCTTTGTTACCAAGTTATAGACGTTGTTAGACCAGTTCTGGATGGTTGTGTATCGAACACGAGCACCCTTCTTAACGATAATCTCGACAACTGCAGAGTGAAGTGAATCTGACTTGTAGATAGGTGCGGTACATCCTTCTACGTAGTGAATATAGGAATCTTCATCAGCGATGATCAATGTACGTTCGAACTGACCCATATTCTCTGTATTGATACGGAAATATGCCTGTAAAGGAATATCTACGTGAACACCCTTTGGTACATAGATGAAAGAGCCACCTGACCATACTGATGTGTTAAGAGCTGCGAACTTGTTATCACCTACTGGAATAACAGTTGCGAAGTACTCCTTAAAGAGTTCTGGGTGGAGCTTGAGAGCGCTATCGGTATCAAGGAAGATTACGCCCTGCTTTTCAAGGTCTTCACGGATTGAGTGATAGACAACTTCTGATTCGTATTGCGCTGCAACACCCGATACCAAGCGCTGCTTTTCAGCTTCAGGAATTCCAAGGCGGTCATAGGTATTTTTAATATCGTCTGGCAGGTCATCCCATGTTGTTGCCTGCTTCTCAGTTGAACGCACAAAGTACTTGATCGTGTCGAAGAAGATTCCTGAGAGGTCAGAACCCCACGATGGCATTGGCTTTTTGTAAAAGAGGTCGAGGCCTTTGAGGCGAAGGTCGAGCATCCATTGTGGCTCGCTCTTCTTCGAGCTGATGTCGCGTACTACTTCTTCGCTAAGGCCGCGCTTGGCATTAGAACCAACATCATTACTGTCAGACCAGCCGTATTCGTAATTTCCGAGGCCTTCGAGTTCTGGGTGTGCTGTTGTCATGTGCGCGCCTTTCCAGCGGTTGTTTTTTCTCTCTTTGGAATATATGTAGTGCAAACACCATCGCCATGAGCGATAGTGGCTAAACGTTGAACATGCGTGCCGAGAATGCGCGAGAGCGCTTCTGTTTCAGCTTCGCAGAGTTGGGGAAATTCAGCTGCAACGTGCGCAATAGGACAGTGATGTTGGCACAGTTGCTCACCCAGCGGACGAGACTCAACACTTGCTGCATATCCTTGATCGGTAAGAAAATCGGCTAAGGCTTCTGTTTTATTAGAACGTTTAGCAAGTGCGACAGTTGCCTTCTTCTCGATGTCATCAGCACGTGATTGTGCGAAAGCTTTCACGAGATGTTCGCCAGATTGCGCTGACATAAATTTAAGTGCGGCCACTGCAAGGTCGTCATAAGAGTGTTCGAATTGTTCGCGACCAGAATCGGTCATCACGAAAACTTTTGAAGGTCGCCCGCGACCACGTAAGAGCGCTTGATGGGGCTCGCGCGCTTCAAGGATTCCATCGCTGATCAGAAGATCGAGGTGGCGGCGAATACCTGCCGGAGTTAAACCAAGGCGCTCCCCCAAGACGACCGCTGTTGAGGGTCCGTTTTCGAGGATCGAGCGAGCCACAGCATCACGGGTGCTCAGATCATCGAATTTCACAACACTATTGTGTCGTAATTCGCCCTGCCGTGCCACTCCTGGGTGCCCGCGCCCTTGCCGCCCAGGTCATAGGCTACGGAGCGTGAGCCACGATGAATCGCTAGCACGTCGTTTATTGGCGCCCTCTACCAGTCTGCTTCTCTTTCTACAGGCAGCTCTACTCGTTACAGGTGGCGCAGTTCGACTTACAGGTTCTGGTCTCGGTTGTCCCACATGGCCAGAGTGCACCCCTGGTTCGTACACCCCCGTTCCTGATCAAATTCAGGGGCAGCTGCACGCGTGGATTGAATTTGGAAATCGCTTACTTACCTTCGCACTCTTCTTTGCAGCGATTGCAACCATCATCTCTGTCTACCGTTCGCACCGTCGCGATCTTCGCTTCTTAGCTGTAACTCAATTATTGGGAATTCTTGCACAAGGTGTTTTAGGTGGCATCACGGTTCTGACAAATCTCAATCCTCTCGCTGTTGCATCACACTTCATCCTTTCGATTTTTCTCATCGCCGCAGCAACGTCTTTGCATTCGCGTCGTAAGAAACCATTTGTGCGCACCTCATCGTCGCATGTTGGAATTTCGCGATACTCGACTGTGCATCTTCTTCTCTCCTTCATTGTCATTGCAATAGGAACACTTGTCACAGGAAGCGGACCTCACGCCGGAGATTTACAAGCTCCACGTTTGCGCCTGAATATTCAACACATTGCATATCTGCATGGCGGTCTGGTGGCGGTTTTGCTACTGGTGACCATCGCCTTCTACCTACACCCGGATCATCGATACGAAACTAAACGATGGCTCGGTTTCTTTTTCGTCCTTGCGCTGGCGCAAGGTGCAATCGGTTATATTCAATATATAAAGGGTGTTCCTGTACTTCTCGTTGGTACGCATCTTCTTGGCTCTTCACTTGTTTGGATCGCAGCGTGGCGGGTCCGACTTTCTGTAGTACGTAAACCTGCTTAAGGAGTAGAAATGACAACAATCGCTGGCTGGACTGAACTCGACGACCGAGCTGTTAAATATGCGCGCGCTCTGGCAATGGATGCAGTGCAGAAGGTAGGAAATGGCCACCCAGGTACAGCTATGGCTCTTGCTCCTGTTGCCTATAACCTCTTTCAGCGCCACCTCGTTCATGATCCATCTGATCCACAGTGGCTAGGTCGCGATCGATTTATTCTCTCGTGCGGACACTCCTCCCTTACTTTATATACACAACTCTTTTACAGCGGTTACGGCCTTGAGATGGAAGATATGCAATCTTTCAGAACATGGAATTCTCTGACACCTGGACACCCTGAATACGGTCATACAGCGGGCGTTGAAATGACTACTGGACCTCTCGGTGCTGGAGTTGCAACATCAGTCGGCTTTGCAATGGCTGCGCGATACGAACGTGGTCTGCTCGACCCAGATGCGGCAGCGGGTACCTCAATTTTCGATCACTCAATATGGGTCATCTGTTCAGATGGCGATCTGCAAGAAGGTGTATCAGGTGAAGCATCTTCTCTTGCCGGAACTCAAGAGCTCGGAAATCTCAATATTATTTATGACGATAACCGCATCTCCATTGAAGGAGATACTCATGTCTCTTTCACCGAAGATGTTGCAGCGCGATATCGCGCATATGGATGGCATGTACAAGAAGTCGCAGCGCTTCCCGATGGCAATATCGATCTTGCCGCAGTGGACGCGGCGATGGTTGCTGCAAAGGCTGAGACCACTAAGCCTTCACTGATTCGTATGCATTCAGTGATTGCTTGGCCAGCACCAAAACTGCGTGGAACAGGTAAGTCACACGGGTCAGCATTGGGCGATGAAGAAGTTGCAGCAACAAAGGTCGAACTTGGCCTTAACCCAGAAGAAAAGTTTGCTATGCCTGCCGATGTATTTTCGCATGTGCGCGAAGTCAAAGAACGCGGGGCGCAAAAACGCAAAGCCTGGGACGGAAAGTTTGCACAGTGGCAGAGCGCTCATCCAGATCGCGCCTCCCTTCTTAAGCGCTTGGTTGCTCGCGAGCTTCCTGCAGGTTGGGAGCAGGCACTTCCAGTATTTGAAGCTGGTAAAGATGTAGCTACTCGTACCTCGTCAGGTCATGTCATTAATGCAATTGCTAAGTTGCTTCCTGAATTTTGGGGCGGCTCTGCAGATCTTGCAGATTCCAATATGACCACAATCGAAGGTGGCAATTCATTCTTGCCGGCAACAAGTGAGATGAAGAATGCGAATCCTTATGGACGCATCATCCACTTTGGAATTCGTGAACATGCAATGGGATCGATCATCAATGGAATTTCACTACATGGACTCTCTCGTTCCTTCGGTGGAACATTTGCAGTCTTTAGTGATTACATGCGCCCTTCTGTGCGCCTTGCCGCGATTATGGATATTCCATCGATATTCATCTGGACACATGATTCAATCGGTGTTGGAGAAGATGGACCAACGCACCAACCAATCGAGCACTTTGCTGCCCTTCGTGCGATTCCAAACTTCGCAGTGATTCGCCCTGCCGATGCCAACGAGGTTGCAGAATCCTGGAAATCAGTATTGAAGCGAAATAAGCCAGCTGGCTTCCTGCTCTCACGCCAGAACCTTCGTACCGTTGATCGCACAACCCATGGCGCAGTATCAGGCGTTGATAAAGGTGCATACATTTTGAAAGAGTCATCATCGGCTCCGAAAGTTGTCATCATCGCAACTGGGTCTGAGGTCGGAATTGCACTCGATGCACAGATTGCCCTTGAAGCAACAGGTGTTTCTACTCGCGTAGTCAGCGCACCATGCTTGGAATGGTTTAACGAGCAACCAGCCTCATATCGCGAATCAGTTCTACCTAAGAACTCGCTGCGAGTTAGTATCGAAGCTGGAATTGCACTCGGTTGGCGCGAATACGTTGGGGATTCAGGTGTAATCATCTCACTTGATCACTGGGGCGCATCAGCGTCTGCTCCAAAACTATTCACAGAGTTTGGTCTTACTTCAGAGCGCGTCGTAGCAGATGTTAAGAAGGCTCTCGCGTAATGAAAGTTGCTGGGCCATCACTTTCCTCGATTGATCGCGAGAGCGATCTCTATCGAAAGTTAAGAGATGCCCATCTACGAATCGCACACAAGGATGCGACAACGTGGGGAGCAAAAGCTGCAGCTGAGGCTGCGGTCAGGCTCAATTGGGTCGATCTACCCGAAGCATCGAAAGAACTTCTCCCCGAGATTGCCCACTTAGTTGAGAAATTTGCACACCATTCACGTGTTGTCTTATGTGGAATGGGTGGTTCATCACTTGGTCCTGAAGTTATCGCGCTGACCTATAAGAAAGATATCTTCATCTTCGACTCCACCGATCCGAATTATGCCCAGCATGCAATCGGTGACAATTTGCGGAACACCGTAGTTGTCGTCAGTTCAAAATCAGGCTCAACAATTGAAACATCATCGCAGCGAGCACTCTTTCAATCACAGTTCGAATTAGCAGGGCTCGCGCCCACTGACCATATGGTCTTCGTGACTGATCCAGGATCACCTCTCGATATTGACGTGCGTGCAGCTGGTTTCTCAGTTCTCAATGCAGATCCCAATGTAGGTGGACGTTTTAGCGTTCTGAGCGCATTTGGCCTTCTGCCATCAGCCCTTGTTGGCGCTCCAATCGACCAACTTCTCATCGATGCCAGCCAAGAGAAAACCTCCTTCATCGCGCAGGATCAGACCATTATCGATGTCGCCTACCTTATGGTTACACAAGCGCAGCAATACATTGCCTTTACCGACGATGGTTCTGCAGTTCCTGGTTTATCCGATTGGATTGAACAGTTGATTGCTGAATCGACGGGAAAAGATGCACAAGGTCGCTTGCCGATTGCGGTTGAAAATACTTCTGTTGCACGCATTGGTGGCGCCTTTGCGATTGCATTTGGCGGAACATCTGCTGACCTCATTGTTGAAGGAACGCTGGGCGCGCACTTTATCTTCTGGGAATGGGCCACAGCTCTTGTCGGAGCAGCGCTCAAGATTGATCCATTCAATCAACCCAATGTCACCGAAGCGAAAGAACAGACCGCTGCATGTCTGTCCGAGTGGAATAACCAAGTACCCGAGCTTGCTGCTGCCTGCACAGATAAGAACGTTGACATCTTTGGCGACGGACAATCACTCAAAGATGCACTTGCTACATTTATTGAGGATGTAAGAGATGGCGGCTATATCGCGATTATGGCTTATCTTGATAGGCGCGAAGATGTAAAGATTGCAGAACTTCGGGCTATTCTTGCTGCAAAATCTGGACGACCAACTTCATTTGGCTGGGCTCCGCGATTCCTTCATTCAACTGGCCAGTTCCATAAAGGCGGACAGAAGAATGGCTCCTTCTTGCAGATTACCGGAGAGACTTCGATTGATTATGAAATTCCCGGGCGCCCCTTCTCTCTGCGCACTCTCCTCTTTGCTCAAGCAATAGGTGATAACCGCGCACTTGCAACAAGAAAATACCCGCTCCTTCGTCTGCATCTGCAGAAGCGAAGTGCGGGTATCGATGAGATTCTTGCGGCTGCAAGATCTCTCTAATACTTATAGAAATTAATCTAGATCATCTCCACGAAGCTTGCGTAGCGCATCCTCGAGAATCTTCTCGCCCTCTTTATCTGTGCGACGCTCTTTTACATAGGCAAGGTGCGTCTTGTAAGGAATATTTACTACCGCACTTGGTGGGTTAGCTTTATCGCGTCCTGCAGGTAGACCACACTTAGGGCAATCCCACTGATCTGGAATAACAACTGTCTCTTCGACTGCAAATGATGGACGAACTTCGTGGCCCTTAGCGCACCAGTACGAAACGATGGAGCGCTCAATTTGATCTCCGCGCTCTGCTTCGCCCATTGGGCCTGCGCCGACACGGCTACCGCGAATTGCACTTGCCATGGATTAACCCTTCAAAACGAGAGAGAGTGAGACAACGCCTGCAAACCAGAGGCCGCCAACAACGATAGTGATGCGATCGAGGTTACGTTCGACAACAGATGATCCGCCGTAGTTGGATGAGATTCCGCCACCGAAGAGGTCGGAGAGCCCAGAACCTTTCCCTTTATGGAGAAGAACGAGAAGGACCATCAAAACGCTGGTGATGATCAGAAAGATGGAAAGTGCTAAAGCCACGGTAGAACTCCTCTAGAGGTAGGGGTACATGATACCCGAATGAGCTGGAAAGCCTTGAATTGGATAAAAATTAAGCCTGTGCGTGGAACTTCGCAATCTTTGCGAGTTCTTCTGGGTCAAGGCTTGCTCCGCCGATAAGTGCTCCATCAACATCGGCTTGCTTCATGATCTCGGCGATATTGGCAGATTTCACAGAGCCTCCGTAGAGGATACGCATATGTGACGCAATCTCAGATGAGCCAATCTGTTCGATCTCTTCACGAATTGCAGAACATACTTCTTGTGCATCTTCAGGGGTTGCAGTCTTTCCTGTACCAATAGCCCATACAGGTTCGTATGCGATCACAATCTTCTTGAGATCTGGCTTATGAAAACCTTCGAGACCTGCGCGTACTTGACGAATTACGTGAGAGACATGTGCCCCGGATTCGCGGATTGACAGTTCTTCACCTACACAGAAGATGGGAGTTAATTCATTTGCGAGTGCTGCCTTAATCTTGCGATTGATGAGTGCATCATCTTCATTATGAATAGCACGTCGTTCAGAGTGACCAATTACAACAAATGTGCAACCTAGTTTTGCAAGCATTGAGCCTGAAATATCGCCAGTAAATGCACCTGAGCTTTCCGGTGAGAGATCTTGCGCACCATATTGCAGACGGAGGCGATCACCATCGACCATTGTCTGGATAGATCGGATATCTGTAAATGGAGGAATGATGGCGACATCAACAGCGTCGTAATCTTTATCATCGAGTGAGTAGACAAGCTTCTGTGCAACAGCGATAGCCTCGAGGTGATTGAGGTTCATCTTCCAGTTGCCAGCCATGAGCGGTTTACGCATCGTGTACTCCCTTTACCGTTAAGTGTGATTACAGATCTAAAGCTGTGAGACCAGGGAGTTCTTTACCCTCGAGATATTCGAGTGATGCTCCCCCGCCTGTCGAGATATATCCAAAGGCAGAATCTGCAAAGCCTAGCGCTCGGACTGCGGCGGCAGAATCTCCGCCACCGACGACAGAGATACCAGAAACTTCGGTTAGTGCTTGCGCTACAACTTTGGTTCCATGTGCAAAGTTAGGAAATTCAAAGACGCCCATGGGGCCATTCCAGAAAACGGTCTTACATTTCTTTATCTCGGCAGCAAATGCTGCAGCTGTAACTGGACCAATATCGAGCCCCATTTGATCTGCTGGAATCAGCGTCGCTTTTACAAGTGTTGGGGTGGCATCGGCGGCAAATGCAGGTGCAACGACGATATCTGTGGGAAGCAGAAGCTTCACGCCAGAATCTTCAGCCTGTTTGATAAGTCCACGCACGGTGTCGAGCAAATCTAACTCAACAAGTGACTTACCAATCTCATGACCTTGGGCGGCAAGAAATGTGAAGAGCATTCCGCCGCCAATAGCCATGACATCTACTTTTCCAAGGAGGTTGGCGATAACGCCAATCTTGTCGGAAACTTTAGAGCCACCGAGTACAACTCCATAAGGACGGACTGGTTCAACAGTGAGTTTCTTTAACACTTCAACTTCTGCAGAAACGAGCGTTCCAGCAGCATGAGGAAGAAGTCGCGGAAGATCAAAGACTGACGCATGTTTGCGGTGGACTGCACCGAATCCATCTCCAACATAAAGATCGGCAAGTTTGGAGAGCTCTGTAGCGAAAGCTGAGCGCTCTGATTCATCTTTCGATGTTTCAGCGGCGCTGAAGCGAATATTTTCGAGAAGGAGAATCTCCCCTGCACCGAGCGCCTCGGCCTTCGCTGTGACATCTGTGCCAGTAATTGCACCAGCAAATTGCACAGGCTTTCCAAGAAGTTCAGAGAGCCTGCGTGCAACAGGGGCTAGAGAAAGTTCAGGCTTTGCTTCACCTTTTGGTCGACCTAGATGTGCTGCGATAACAATGCTCGCACCTTTCGCAAGGAGCGCATTGATAGTTGGAAGGGATGCACGAATACGCCCATCATCAGTGATCTTTCCCTCTTTCAAAGGAACATTAAGATCACAACGCAAAAATACGCGCTTTCCTGCTACATCTAGGTCAGCCAAAGAAGTCATTACAGAGATTTACCTACATAGCCGACAAGGTCAACGAGGCGATTTGAGTAACCCCATTCGTTGTCATACCAACCAACAACCTTGACGGTTGTTCCGATTGCTTTGGTCAGACCGGCATCGAAGATACATGAAGAAGGATCTGTCACGATATCTGAAGAAACGATTGGATCTTCTGTGTAGGTGAGGAATCCCTTGAGTGATCCATTTGCTGCTTCCTTCATCGCTGCATTGATTTCAGCAGCTGTTGCTTCCTTTGCAAGTTCAACGGTGAGGTCTGTCGCAGATCCTGTTGGAACTGGAACACGCATTGCAAAACCGTCGAGCTTGCCCTTGAGTTGTGGAAGTACCAAAGAGATTGCCTTTGCAGCACCTGTTGAGCTTGGGATGATATTTGTCGCTGCAGCACGCGCACGACGGAGATCCTTATGTGGGAAGTCAAGGATTACCTGGTCATTTGTGTACGCATGAATTGTTGTCATGAGACCGCGAACGATTCCAAACTTCTCGTCCAAGACCTTGGCCATTGGAGCTAGGCAGTTTGTTGTACATGAAGCGTTAGAAATAACGTTGTGGTTTGCTGGGTCGTACTTCTCGTGGTTAACACCCATCACGATAGTGATGTCTTCATCAGTTGCAGGCGCTGAGATGATGACCTTCTTCGCTCCGGCTGTAATGTGCTTCTGAGCATCTGAAGCCTTTGTGAAGTGACCAGTTGATTCGATGACGATATCTGCTTTGACTGAAGCCCAAGGAAGGTTAGCTGGATCGCGATCTGCGAATACCTTCATGGTCTTTCCGCCCACAGTAATGGTGTCATCTGTATGTGTTACTTCAAGTCCAAGACGTCCCAAGATTGAGTCGTATTTAAGCAAGTGAGCAAGAGTTGCATTATCTGTAAGGTCGTTGATCGCTACGATATTGATATTTGGGTTGGTCAACGCTGCGCGAAAGAAGTTGCGGCCAATACGTCCAAAACCATTAATTCCGACATTAATCATGATGAGAACCTCTTCTAGAAAGTGAATTGCCCCGCATATAGGTGGCTATCTGTTACACCACAACATTGGGGGCTTAGGAGGTAACTCTATCAGCCTGTGGATGGCTACTAGTCAGTCAATGAGCGTGCGAAAGCCCACTCTTCATCAATTATTCACCGAGCAGGTCGGGTGAGAGCCCTGCTTCAGTATCTGGAATTCCAAGTTCTTGCGCGCGCTTATCGGCCATCGCAAGCAATCTGCGAATACGGCCGGCGATTGCATCTTTTGTCATTGGTGGAGTTGCAAGCGAGCCGAGTTCTTCAAGACTTGCCTGTCCATGTGAGATGCGAAGTTCGCCTGCTTCTTTGAGGTGATCTGGAATCTCAGGGCCAAGTATCTCCATCGCACGTTGTACTCGAGCAGCTGCAGCAACTGCTGCACGTGCAGAACGTCGAAGATTTGCATCATCAAAGTTTGCAAGGCGATTCGCAGTTGCCCGTACTTCCCGGCGCATACGACGCTCTTCCCAGGCAAGGACACTTTCATGTGCGCCTAGTCGAGTAAGAAGTACTCCAATTGCATCGCCATCACGAATAACTACTCGATCGACCCCACGCACTTCGCGAGCTTTCGCAACAATATTAAGTCGACGAGCAGCACCGACGAGAGCGAGTGCAGCCTCAGGTCCCGGGCAGGTAATTTCTAGAGAAGAAGAGCGGCCTGGTTCAGTAAGTGAACCATGTGCGATAAAGGCGCCACGCCATGCTGCTTCTGCATCGCAGACATTTGCGGCAACTACTTGTGGCGGAAGTCCACGAACGGGGCGTCCATTGGCATCAATTAAACCGGTCTGTCGCGCAAGTGCGTCTCCTGCTTCAACGACGCGAACAACATATCGAGAACCTTTACGTAATCCACTTGATGATAAGACTGCTAAATCACTGTCATGGCCATAAATATCGGCGATATCTTTCTTCAGGCGACGTGCGCTCTGGGAAGTATCGAGCTCGACTTCAATCAGTACTTTTCCAGCTGCTATATGGAGTCCACCAGCAAAACGTAAGAGTGATGACACTTCGGCTTTACGACAACATGGCTTGGTGACGGAGAGGCGGCTGAGCTCATCCTTTACCGCTGCTGTCATTGCCATGGGCTTATCCAACCAGTATTTCTGCGCCAATGTGTGCGAAAAGTCGGCCTAATTTATTGACATCATGATGTAGATGGTCATTTTCATTGCGTAAATCAGCTACTACTAACTCTGAACCTATGGTTGAAAGATGCTCGCGTAGCGCGGGCTGACCCGCATCAGAGCTATCAATGACGACGCAATCGAAACGAAGTTCGGGGGCATATGTAGAAAGAATCTGCAGATGTTCAAGAGGTGAATATCCTGCGTACTCCCCTGCCGATCTATCTGCAGTATCGAGATTGAGTAGAAGAATCTTCTTTGCCTTCGAAGAAATGATTGCACTTCGCTGTGCTGGAACGAGCAGATGAGGGATCACACTTGAGAACCAAGAACCTGGTCCCATAGTGATCCAGTCAGCCTCTGCAATTGCATCCAGTGCTTCAGGTCGCGCTGTTGGGTTTTCAGGAATGATACGAAGTGATTTCAATCGACCTTTAGTTGTTGCAACCTCGGCTTGTCCACGCACTATCTGTGTTCCCATTGCATTTTCAAATGTTGCTTCGATATCAAGTGGCTCTGATGCCATCGGGAGAACGCGACCTATGACTTTCAATAAAGCGCCGACTCGATCTAAACCTGCAACCGTATCTTCGTCGCGATCCCATAGCGCTGCCAGAAGTAGATTTCCAACTGCATGGCCATTGAGTTCGCCTTCGCTGGTGAATCGATATTGCATGATTTGCGCCCAACTGCGGCCCCATTCATCATCACTGCACAGTGCAGCAAGGGCCATACGTAGATCACCGGGTGGAAGGATTGGGAACTCTTGGCGAAGCCGACCACTAGAACCACCGTTATCTGCAACGGTAACAATCGCGGTGATATCCGATGTGAAACTTCGCAACGCTGTCAGAGTTGCGGCAAGTCCGTGACCACCACCGAGCGCTACAACTTTTTTACCTGAACTCATTCACGTCCTACATCGCGGTGAGTTGCGTGAGCTGAAATCTCAAGATCTGCCGATGCGCTTGTGAGTTGATGTGCAATCTCTTCTGCAATAGCAACGGAACGATGTTTCCCACCTGTACAGCCGATTGCAATCGTCACGTACTTCTTTCCTTCGCGGAAATATCCAGGAATCATCTTCTGAACTACTGCGACATAACTCTTGACGAAATCTGCGACGCCTTCAGATCCGAGAACCTTTTCAGAGACGGGCTTATCGAGTCCATTGAGTGGACGAAGTTCTGGAATCCAATGTGGATTCGGTATAAACCTGCAATCCAGAACTAAATCTGCATCGACAGGAATTCCATACTTGTATCCGAAGGAGAGGACATTAATGCGCAAAGTCGACAACATGCCTTCGGCAAATATTTCAGCGGTACGTTTTTCTAGTTGGTGAACATTGAGATTTGTTGTATCAATAACAACATCTGCTTGTGCACGAATCTCCTCGAGTTTGGCACGTTCGCGAGCAATTCCGTCGACAATGCGATCTTTAGCCTGTAGCGGGTGCGGCCGACGCGTTGATTCAAATCGTTGAACAAGGGATTGATCTGTGGCATCGAGGAAGAGCAAACGGTATGGAGTTGAAGAGTCTTTCAGGGTTACTAAGGCGCTATTGAGTTCGTCAAAGAATTTACCGCCGCGAACATCGACGACGACTGCCAGTGCTGCATGAGTGTCGAGGCTCTGTTCAGCTAGCTGTGGCAATAGCGCTGGTGGCAAGTTATCGACTACATACCAACCGAGATCTTCTAGCGCGTGGGCAACGGTCGATCGCCCAGCACCAGACATTCCAGTGAGGATCAGTAGCTCTTTAGATGCCTTCATGTCTTTTATTCTCTCCTACGTGTCAAGTATCTCGCCGGTAGCCATATCGACGCCTGCTATCTCAACGCCAGATTGGGAAAGGCTCTGCAGGTGGGTATAGATAATCGTTGCAATCGTTGCACCGATTCCTGGAGTCGATGCTAATTCTTCTGCACTTGCTTTACGCATTGCCGTCACTGAGCCGAATCGATCAAGGAGTGCGGCTCGACGCGATTCGCCCAATTG
>JBAWXP010000001.1:0-44460 GCA_037143995.1 Actinomycetota bacterium | reverse complement strand
TCTGCGCCTTCATCGATGCAGAGCATGCATTCGATGCAGAGTATGCAAAGAAGCTTGGCGTCGATATCGATGCGCTCCTTGTCTCACAGCCAGATACCGGCGAACAAGCTCTCGAGATCATGGATATGTTGATTCGTTCCGGAGCTCTCGATCTCGTCGTTGTCGACTCAGTTGCAGCCCTTGTACCTCGCGCAGAAATCGAAGGCGAGATGGGCGATTCACATATGGGTCTTCAGGCACGTCTGATGTCACAAGCGCTTCGTAAGATCACTGGTGCACTTCACCAATCAAAGACAACAGCAATCTTTATCAACCAGCTCCGCGAAAAGATTGGCGTCTTCTTCGGATCCCCTGAGACAACAACAGGTGGAAAGGCGCTTAAGTTCTACGCATCTGTTCGCCTTGATATCCGACGAATCGAAACTCTTAAAGAGGGCACTGAATCAGTCGGTAACCGCACACGCGTCAAGGTCGTTAAAAATAAGATGGCTCCACCATTTAAGCAGGCTGAGTTCGACATCATCTACGGCGTCGGAATCTCTCGCGAAGGTTCACTTCTCGATATGGGCGTTGAGCTCGGTATCGTAAAGAAATCAGGGGCTTGGTATACCTACGAAGCCGATCAACTCGGTCAAGGTAAGGAAAATTCACGCGCATTCCTTATCGATAATCCAGATCTTGCCAATGAGATCGAATCTAAGATCCGTGCCAGCTTCGTACCCGTCGAAGTTGATGCAGAGATGATCGCAGAGATCGATGAAGCAGCAGCAGAGGTTGATTTCTAATTTCTCTGCAATTTGCAAAGGTAGAACGAGGCGAAGGCTCCGACCCTTACGAAGTAGCTCACACACTTGCGCTCAACGCACTTGTGACCAGAGCGAAAAGTAAGGGCGAGCTTCTCGCTCACCTTAAGAGTCGCGGCGTTGAAGACGATGTGGCGCAGGCTGTCGTATTTCGCCTGCAAGAGAGCGGACTTATCAATGATCGCGAATTTGCAGCGGCGTGGGCAACTTCGCGCCATAACCATAAGAAGATCTCTAAACGCATTATCGCGGGCGAACTTCGCCAGAAGGGCGTCACCCAAGAACAGATCGATGAAGCCCTCGACGGTATCGATGATGAATCTGAATATCGTGCAGCCTTCGATTTAGGCTTTAAGAAGTTCAACACAATGTCGCGTCTAGAACCAGATGTGCAGATCCGACGTATTCAATCGCTACTTGCCCGCAAGGGTTTTAACTTTACGATTATTTCAAGGGTCTTACGCGAACTCGATCTGATACATAACTAACTCACTTACCTTGCTTTAAATGCTCAGTTAAACGCTCAGCCGTTGCAACTACCGCTGCTGCATGTAGGCGACCTGGCTGGCGACCTAAACGCTCAATCGGTCCGCTAATAGAGACTGCAGCAATTACCTTTCCATTTGGGCCGCGAACAGGTGCAGAGACAGATGCAATACCTGCTTCGCGCTCTCCGACCGATTGTGCCCAACCGCGACGTCGATCGGCGGCCAGATGAGCCGCTGTGTAACGGGCATTCTTTAACCCGCGATGAATCTTCTCTGAGTCTTCCCACGCCATCAAAATTTGTGCAGCCGATCCTGCCTGCATTGTCAGAGATGCACCAACAGGGACAGAGTCACGTAAACCTGAAAGTCGTTCAGCAACTGCAACGCAGATGCGGATATCTCCCTGACGGCGGTATAACTGCGCAGATTCACCCGTTGCATCGCGAAGGGCGGCAAGGGCTGGGGCAGCAGCAGCAATGAGGCGATCTTCACCGGCAGCTGCTGCAAGTTCTGCAGAACGTGGACCCAAGATAAATCGACCATTGAGATCGCGAGCTACCAAGCGGTGGAATTCAAGTGCAACAGCCAATCGGTGAGCAGTAGGACGCGCGATTCCTGTTGCGGCAACCAGTTCTGCCAGCGAATGTGGCCCTGATTCGAGGGTGGCAAGGATGCCTACGGCTTTATCTAATACGCCGACTCCGCTATTCTTCTTATCCACGGAGTGATATTAGCATCTCACCCTTTAAGATGGCAATATCGCCAAGTCTTAATTGCGTTGAAGATGCACAATATACGAGTTTTAAAGGAGCACACCAGCTGATGGGAAAGACGCTAGCCGAGAAGATTTGGGATGACCATATCGTTCGACAGGCCGATGGAGAGCCAGATCTCCTGTACATCGATCTACAACTTGTTCACGAAGTAACAAGTGCGCAGGCATTCGATGGATTGCGTCTTGCAGGTCGCAAGGTGCGCCGTCCTGACTTAACTATTGCTACAGAAGATCACAACACTCCGACTCTAGATATTTTAAAGCCGATCGCAGACCCAGTTTCAAAGCTACAGATTGATACGTTGCGCAATAACGCCAAGGAATTTGGAATCCGTATCCACTCATTAGGAGATGCCGATCAAGGCGTTGTGCACGTTGTGGGACCACAACTTGGAATCACCCAACCTGGTATGACAATTGTCTGTGGCGATTCACATACATCTACACATGGTGCATTTGGTGCAATCGCATTCGGTATCGGAACTTCCGAAGTTGAACACGTACTTGCAACTCAGACTCTTCCATCACGCCGCCCCAAGACGATGGCAATTAATGTAGAAGGAACTTTAAAGACTGGCGTAACAGCAAAGGACATCATCCTTGCCATCATCGCCCAAATCGGAACTGGTGGGGGACAAGGCTACATCATTGAATATCGCGGTTCAGCTATTCGCGAGTTATCAATGGAAGGTCGTATGACTGTCTGCAATATGTCTATCGAAGCAGGCGCACGCGCAGGGCTTATTGCACCCGACCAGAAGACATTTGATTACATTTTGGGCAAGCCACATGCACCTGAAGACTTTGCAGCTGCCCAAAGCTATTGGGAGACTCTCTTTACAGATGCAGATGCGAAGTTTGACGTTGAAATTACACTCGATGCAAACACTCTTGAGCCATTTGTTACATGGGGAACAAACCCAGGACAAGGTTTGCCGCTCAATGCATCAGTTCCAAACCCTGCAGATATCAAGGATTCTGAAGAGCGCGGAGCTGCAGAGCGCGCACTCGAATACATGGGGCTTACTGCCGGAACACCACTGAAGAAGATAGCTATTGATACTGTTTTCTTAGGGTCCTGCACCAATGGCCGTATCGAGGATTTACGTGCAGCAGCATCAGTGATCGAAGGAAAGAAGATTGCTCCAAAACTTCGCATGCTCGTAGTGCCTGGTTCTGAGCGCGTACGTCAGCAGGCGATGAAGGAAGGCTTAGATAAAGTCTTCTTAGACTTCGGCGCTGAATGGCGAAATGCAGGTTGCTCTATGTGTCTAGGTATGAACCCAGATCAGTTAGCAGTGGGCGAACGTTCTGCCTCGACCTCCAACCGTAACTTCGAAGGCCGCCAAGGAAAAGGTGGACGAACTCACCTTGTCAGCCCGCTAGTGGCTGCAGCTACAGCAATCCGCGGAACGCTTTCATCACCGGCAGATTTGTAAGAGAGGGCTATCACTAATGGAAAAATTTATTAAGCACACTGGTACTGGAGTTCCACTTCGCCGCAGCAATGTAGATACAGATCAGATCATCCCTGCCGTCTACCTCAAGCGCGTTACTCGTAGCGGCTTTGAGGATGGACTCTTCTCTGCATGGCGCAGCGATCCTGAATTTGTCCTCAATAAAGATGAGTACAAGAGCGGATCAATTCTTGTTGCCGGTCCTGAATTCGGCACAGGTTCATCTCGTGAGCATGCAGTCTGGGCTCTGCAGAACTATGGATTTAAAGCTGTGATCTCAAGTCGTTTCGCCGATATCTTCCGCGGTAATTCGCTTAAGGGTGGGCTACTTACCGTCATCCTGCCGCAAGAAGCTGTTGAGGCTATCTGGCAGGTTATCGAGTCAGCTCCCAACACTGCGATCACCGTTGATCTTGAAACTCGTACAGTTTCCTATAACGATGTCAGCGTCGCCTTCGAACTCGACGATTACACCCGTTGGCGTTTAATGGAAGGTCTCGATGACATCGGATTAACCTTGAACCACACTGATTCCATCGATGCATTTGAGGCAAAGCGCGCCTCTTACAAGCCAACAACTCTTCCCATCCGTATCTGAGACGTTGAAAGTAAGCGTAAATCGCTTACTTTTTCGTAGGGTGAGTAGAAAGTGTAAAAGTCTCAATGAAGGAATGAGAGTTATTTACGCATAAAAAGTTGTTTTTTACGAGAATATTTACTTGCGACACGCACGCGTCAATAACGCTCTCACCCCTTAGATAGGTTTAAGTTTTACTCAGTTAGGCAAAAGCTTAATTATTTACGCGTAAACATAAGGGGAATTGAATGAATAAGGCCCAGTTTATCGCTGCGTTGGCCCCACACTTCAACGGCAGCAAGAAGGAAGCTACACACGCTGTAGATATCGTTTTTGACACAATCACACGCAACATGTCAGCTGGTAACGATGTCATGATCAACGATTTTGGAAAGTTCAAGAAGGTTGATCGCAAGGCACGTATGGGACGTAACCCATTCACAGGCGAGACAATCAAGATTAAGGCTTCAAAGAAGGCACGTTTCCTTCCTGCGAAGGCTCTTAAGGAGATTGTTGCTGGCGATCGTAAGCTCGGTCCAGCACCAAAGCCAGAAGTTAAGGCTGTCGCTAAGCCTGTTGCAAAGAAGGCAGCTGCAAAGAAGAAGGCTCCTGCAAAGAAGAAGGCAGCTAAGAAGGTTGTCAAGAAGACAGCTAAGAAGGCTCCTGCACGTAAGAAGACAGCTAAGAAGGCTACAAAGAAGCGTTAATTCTTCTTTCAAACTTTTTACCTAAATAACTTAAAGAACTGAGGTCGCACAATGTGCGGCCTCAGTTTTTTTATAGCTAGGATTTGAAACATGGCTGAGTTCAAAGTTCGCTACGAACCTCCTCGCGGGTATCCGCTCGGCACAAATTTCACCTTTAAAATATGTACCAAAATTATTATTCCAATCTTCAATCTCTTCTGGAGCCGGGACTGGAAGGGCGCAGAGAATATTCCTGCCTCGGGTCGCGTTATCGTTGCCAGCAATCACATGTCCTATCTCGATGTATTGGTCTTTACCCACTTTCTCTATCGCAATGGTCGAGCCCCCAGGTATCTTGGAAAATCTGGAATATTTAAGACACCGGTGATCGGAAAAATTCTTCTTGCGGCTGGCCAAATTCCGGTCGAACGCGAAAGCAGTGATGCAAAGAAGGCTGTCGATCACGCAAAACTTATTCTTGAACAAGGTCACATGCTTGGCGTCTATCCAGAAGGAACTCTGACTCGCGATCCCAATATGTGGCCGATGATTGCAAAGACTGGTTGCGCACGTCTTGCGCTACAGACAAATACGCCTGTTATCCCAATTGCGCAATGGGGATCTCAACTCATCGTTCCTAATTACACAACGAAGCTCAGACTCTTTCCTCGGAAGACAATCATCATTCGCGTAGGCAAGCCCGTTGATTTATCGAAGTGGTATGGAAAGGGCGAAGATCCTCAAGCGCTCATCGAAGCAACTGCCGAGATCATGCGTGCTATCACTACTCTTTTAGAAGAAATTCGTGGCGAGAAGCGACCTCAAGTAATCTTTGACCCGCACACATCGGATTTACCGCGCACAGGAAATTTCAAGAAGAAGAGGGCATGAGCAAAGTAACGGTCTTCGGAGCAGGTGCATGGGGATCGACCATGGCACAAGTCTTAAGCGATGCCGGAAATCAAGTCTTGCTGTGGGGAAGAAGCGTAGAAGTAATTGCAGAAATAAACTCATCTCATACAAATAGGAAATATCTGCAGGGGCATGTGCTGCCTGATGCGATTATCGCCACCACTGATCTTGACGAGGCATTTAATTTTTCCGATATCTATATCCTGGCAATCCCTGCTCAACAGTTGCGTTCTACTCTGCAGGATTGGAAGGGCCATTTCGGTAAATATTGCACAATAGTGAGCACACTCAAAGGCATAGAGATAAGCACACAAATGCGCATGACCGAGGTCATCGAAGATGTTTTGAGTTCGCACAGAGTTGCGATAATCACTGGCCCTAATTTGGCTGATGAACTTGTCCTGCGCCAACCAGCTGGCGCAGTCGTAGCAGCTCCTACTATCGAGTTATCCGAACAGATTCGCGATCTATTCCGCACACCGTATTACCGCGTGTACACATCAATCGATGTAATGGGGTGCGAACTCGCTGGTGCAATCAAGAGCGTCATTGCTCTTGCGGTAGGAATCTCCATCGGCATGGGCTTTGGCGAAAATACTCAAGCAATGTTAATTACCCGTGGACTCAATGAAGTCGCACGGTTGTGTGCCGCACATGGTTCTGATCCACTTTCAGCTGCAGGACTTGCCGGAATGGGTGATCTCGTTGCCAGTTGTGGCTCACCACTTTCTCGCAACCGCACATTTGGAGAAGCGCTAGGTCGCACAGGGTCCATGGCCAAGGCTCGCGCAGAGGTTGCTAAAACAGTAGAGGGCGTTGCATCTGCTGGGGCAGTTGCTGAAATTGCTCATAGAGTTGGAATTGAAGTACCCGTTATTGAAGCGGTTGGGGATATTGTCAGTGAACAATTGACTCCGGAAGCAGCTTTTCAGAAGCTGATGGAGATCACCACTAAGGCAGAAAACTTTATTCGATGAAACGCGTTGCAATCTTATGCGGAGGGCCAGGTAGCGAACACGAGATCTCATGCCTATCGGCAGGCGGCCTTCTTTCAGCTATCAATCGCGTTGAATATGAACCAATCCTGATCGGTATTACACGCGAAGGAAAGTGGATGGCACTTCCGCTGGATTATCCATTGTTACTTGAAAACGGAGCTCTTCCATCTGTAACCGGAAATTTCCCTGAAGTAACACGAGGGAAAGACGGGCTATCGATTGATGGCGTTGCGCTGGTGGCAGATGTGATTTTTCCTGTTCTTCACGGTACTTATGGAGAAGATGGACAACTTCAAAGCGATCTCGATCTTCTCGGTATTCCATATGTAGGAAGCGGAGCAGCTGCATCTGAGATTGCCATGGATAAGTCAGATGCAAAGTCTTTCTTTTCATCAGCAGGTATTGCTATAGCTCCCGGCATTACCGTTACGGAGATTGAGTGGAAGCGCAGCCCTGAAACAATTACAGAATCAATTGCGCCGCTCGGGATGCCCATATTCGTCAAGGCATCTCGTGGAGGATCCAGTCGGGGGACTGTGAAGGTCAAGGAGTTAAGCTCATTTGCGACTGCAATGGATGAAGCACTCTCTTTCGATTCTAAAGTTTTGATTGAAAGCGCTATCGAAGGTGCTGAGGTTGAATGTGCAGTTCTAGAGATTAATGGAAGCCCACAAGCATCAATTCCTGGAAAAGTCTGGATTGATCCTCACTATGAGTTTTACGACTATCAAGCCAAATATCTCGATGGCGCGACGAGAATAGATATTCCCGCGCCTTTTAACCCACAGATTATTGAAGAAATTCAGAGCTACGCTCTTATTGCATTTAAGGCGATAGGGGCAGAAGGTTTAGCGCGTGTTGACTTTTTCGTAACTCAGGCCGGAGAGATCATTATTAATGAGATCAACACAATGCCAGGTTTTACGAGAACTTCAGCTTATCCAAAGATGTGGCAAGCAACAGGAATCGGATATTCAGAAGTTATTACGCACTTACTGCAGAGCGCCTTATCCCGTTAATTAATTTGTTACGGGGCAGGTCAACGTGCGAGTAATTCCAGGAACTGCTTGCACCTTCGTCAAGATGGCGCGACCAAACTCTTCCATGGACGGTGCTTCAGCTCGCATGATGACATCGTAAGGACCCGTTACACCTTCGGCTAGTGATACGCCCGGAATTGTATTGATAGCGGCAGCAACTGATGACGCTTTGCCAACTTCGGTTTGAATCAAGATGTAGGCCTGTACTGACATATGAAATCCTCTCGCTTCGCCCTAACGCTATCTCATCCAATAGTGTTATGGCTATGGGATTTGTCGAAGGCGAAGTCATATCTGCGCTGCAGAAGATTTTTGCGACCGATGATTCTCGCGTAGTTGTTGGAATTGGCGATGATGCAGCCATTCTTGAAACGTCCACGCAGTCGCTTATTACCTCGGATATGGCAGTTGAAGATGTCCACTTTAAACTCGAGTGGTCTTCACCCTTCGATATTGGGCGCAAGATTACTGCTGCAAATGTTGCTGATATTTTATCGATGGGAGGGCGCTGCGACTTTTTGACAGCCTCTGTCGCTCTTACAGGTAATGAAACATTGCAGTGGATTGAAAATTTAGCTCGAGGAATGAAGCACGAAGCCGACCTAGCTGGCGCACATATTGTCGGTGGAGATATAGCGCGTGGTGCACACGTTGTTATTTCGATGACCGCGCTTGGACACGCAAGCACTCCCATACTTCGCAGTGGATCACGCGTTGGTGATGGAATATTTATCTCATCCCTACCCGGGTGGTCAGCAGCGGGGCTCGAACTTCTCACCCGCCAAGTGGCAATTAACTCACCACATGCGGAGAAGGCGCTCTCTGAATTCTCAGCACCGTCACTTGATTACGCAATTGATTTCTCACGCGCAACGGCAATGTCAGATGTATCGGATTCGCTACTTATACAAGGTTCTCAGTTAGCCGAAGCTTCCAAGGTTTCTCTTCACTTTGACGAGGCGCTCATTGCGAAAGCACCTGAATTTGCAGAGCTTTCTGCTTTGGCAGATAAGTTAAATACGGATGTATTCCAATGGATATATGCAGGAGGCGAAGACCACGTGCTTCTGGCTACAGGTAGCGATTTACCCGGAATTAAAATTGGAACCGTGGAATCAGGAAGCGGAATTTCTGGAGTGAAAAGCAAAGTGGCCCCAGTTTCCTGGAGCCACTTCGGTACAAGTAAGTAGTTAGCGAGTAACTTTTCCAGCCTTAAGGCATGAAGTACATACGTTCTGACGCTTTGATGCGCCTGCTACGAGTGTCTTTACGCGCTGGATATTTGGATTCCAACGACGACGTGTCTTCACCTGTGAGTGTGAAACGTTATTGCCAAAGCTTGGGCCCTTGCCACAGATGTCGCATGAAGATGCCATGTTGTTACTCCTTCTAGATTACAAATTCCTTAGATCTAAAGAATTTCTCGTTCCCATCAGGAACAGGGCGTAAGGGTAGCAAGAGGGGGCGGGGTAGGGCGAATCCACCAAAATCCATGCGAAAAACCAAAATCCATGCGGAAGATAAGGGGATGCAGCACTTGTAAGGAGAGAATAACGCCATGGCCACCCTTGATTCGAAACTTGTCGGAGTCTTGGGCGATCGCACTACAAAAGTGTTGAAAGATTTATTTGGCTATACAACTGTTGGCGATCTGCTCCATCACTACCCTCGTCGCTATTTAGTGCGTGGTGAATTATCCAATATCTCCGAACTCAATGAAGGCGATGAAGTCACAATCCTCGCCGAGGTCTTTAGCGCATCCAGTCGCAGATTGCAGGGCCGTAAAGGAAATATCCTTGAAGTAATCGTCACGGATGGTTCAGCAAAGCTATCGCTGACCTTCTTTAATCAAGCCTGGCGCGAGAAGGAACTTAAGGTCGGTAAGCAAGGGCTCTTTGCGGGCAAAGTTGGAGTCTTCAATGGAAAACGGCAACTGGCACACCCCGATTATGAACTCATTGCAGATGGCAACGATGTCGATGCAGCTGTTGAAAGTTTTGCTGGAAAGTATCTACCTATGTATCCAGCAAGTGCCAAGTTGCCATCGTGGAAAATTGCGCAGTGCATTGAGCTAGCAATTGGAGCACTTGATGAAGTTCCAGATTTCTTACCTGAATCGATACGCGAAAAGTATGGCTATCCAACTCTTCACCAAGCCCTCGTACAACTGCATAACCCAGTAGATCTCGACACTGCCGAGAAAGCGCGTCAACGCATTACCTTCGATGAAGCTTTCCTGCTGCAATTGCTTCTCCTCACGCGACGTCGAGAGTTGAAGAATCTCGATGCAGTGGCAAGGCCTGCGCGTAGCGGCGGGCTTCTCGATGCCTTCGATGCTTCTCTTCCCTTTGAACTCACTGCTGGACAGAGAGAAGTGGCGCGAGAAATTGCCGAGGATGTTGCACAGCCACATCCCATGCATCGATTGCTCCAAGGTGAAGTAGGTTCGGGTAAGACAGTTGTCGCATTGCGCGCCATGTTGTCGGTTATTGATAACGGTGGACAAGCAGCACTTCTGGCACCGACTGAAGTACTTGCTGCGCAACATCTACGTACCATCGAAAAACTTCTTGGTCCGCTTTCGCAGGGTGGCATGCTTGGCGGATCTGATATCGCAACACAGGTAACTCTGATTACAGGATCGCAGAGCGCAGCCGCACGTAAAGATGCTCTGACACTTGCTGCAACAGGCGCCGCAGGTATTGTCATTGGTACCCATGCGCTATTGGGCGAGAGCGTTACATTTAACGATTTAGGGTTAATTGTTGTCGATGAGCAACATCGCTTCGGTGTAGAACAACGTGATGCTCTGAAGAGTAAGGCGCAGAATCCTCCACATCTTCTTGTCATGACAGCAACGCCAATTCCACGAACTGTTGCAATGACCGTATTCGGTGATCTTGATGTATCCACGTTGCGCGAATTGCCGCTCGGCCGCCAACCCATAACAACGCACGTCATCCCCGTACTTGAGAAACCAGGTTTCTTAGAACGAGCATGGGAACGAATTGGTGAAGAAGTTTCACAGGGTCATCAGGCCTACATCGTTGCCCCTCGAATTTCTGCAGGAACTCCGGAAGATTCAGATATCGATTTCCTCATGGGAGAGAGCAGCACTGAGATTGCATCTGTTGAAGAGCTAGGTCCGCTGCTTTCTGGGGGAGCGCTCAAGGGCGTAAAAGTTGCACCATTGCATGGTCGACAAACTGCAGAGCTCAAAGATTCAACGATGCGAGCTTTTACAGATAAAGAGATTGATGTTTTGATCTCGACCACTGTTATCGAAGTCGGCGTCGATGTTCCGAATGCAACGGTGATGGTCATTATGGATGCCGATCGTTTTGGAGTTTCTCAATTGCATCAGCTTCGCGGCCGTGTAGGTCGTGGAACATCTCCAGGGCTCTGCCTGCTTGTCACAAGCGCACTTCCGGAAAGTTCTGCACGTGAGAGATTAGATGCAGTCGCTGGAACTGTTGATGGATTTGAACTCTCTCGCATCGATCTTGAGCAAAGACGTGAAGGCGATGTATTAGGTGTCAGCCAATCAGGAGGGCGTTCACACCTGCGATTGCTGCGAGTTCTACGGGATGAATCGATGATTGAGCAGGCGCGTGAAGATGCATCTATAATTCTCGAATTAGGACTTTCACAGTTCCCACTTTTAGCGACAGAGCTTGCAGATATTCAAGCGGATGCAGCTTCTGAATATATAGATAAGGCTTAACTATGAGAATAATCGCTGGCCTTGCTAAAGGGCGCTCTATTGATGCAGTCGCAAGCTCGACCCGTCCCACATCGGATCGTGCACGTGAAGCACTCTTCTCAACGCTAACGTCCGAGTTCGGTGAATTTGATGGGTTACATGTCTTAGATCTCTACGCAGGAACAGGTGCAATTGCACTTGAAGCACTCTCTCGTGGTGCAGCTCTCGTTCATGCAGTCGAGAAAGATGACTCTGCTGCCAAGGCAATTACTAGCAATTGGGAGAATCTCAAGAGCGCCAGTTGTCCCGGAATTTTCCATCTCTACTCAATGAATGTTCATCGCTTCCTCGAAGATAAAGCTGCTCAGCCTTATCACTTCATTTATATCGATCCACCGTATGACGTTGAAGACGTTGATGTTATTGAAACTCTCATTCAGCTTCGTGATGGTGGCTTCATCGATCAGCAAGCTCTCATCGCAATCGAACGCAATAGTCGCGTAAAAGAGATTTCGTGGCCCGAAGGTCTGGAAGAAATTCGTCAAAAGAAATACGGGCAGGCAACAATTTTCTATGGAGTTCCTACGCGTGTAGATGGCGAAAATGGATAACCTCAGCAATCATTGCTAGCGTTTGCACCATGAAACGCGCTGTGTGCCCGGGATCCTTCGATCCCATCACCTTTGGCCACCTCGACATCATTGAGCGCGCAAGCAGGCAATTTGATGAAGTAATCGTGGCAGTCTTCGTCAATCGCAATAAGTCAGGACTGTTCTCAGTCGAAGAGCGCATGAAGATGATCAGCGAAAATGTGAAGAAATTCCCCAATGTCAGTGTCGATTCTGGAAGCGGATTACTCGTCGAATACTGTAAAAAAAATGGGGTTCAAGCAATCGTTAAAGGACTGCGCGCAGTTACCGACTTCGATTACGAACTTCAGATGGCACAAGTGCATATTCAGGCATCGGGCGTTGAAACTATGTTTATGGCCACTTCTCCAACTCACTCATTCTTATCATCATCTATCGTAAAAGAGCTCGCTCATTACGGTGGCGATGTCTCATCCATGGTTCCAACAAATGTCAATGAAGCGTTACGAGCTAGAGCAGGAGAACAAGCATGACAATGGATTCGATTGAGAAGCTCAACACAGCAATCGCAGTTGTTGAAGAGGCACGGGGCGTTCCACTCTCTGCATCTTGTGTAGTCCACCGTGGCGAGATGCTTGAGATCCTCGAAGGAGCTCGCGACTTTCTTCCTGCTGATTTGGATGGTGCTGAGTCAATCATCGCTGACCGAGATCGCATCATCGAAGAAGGCCGTATGAGCGCCGAATCAATGATCGCTTCTGCACGCGAAGATGTCGCTCGCATGGTGGAACAGACTTCGATTGTCCAAGCTGCTCGTGATGAAGCACAGCGCATCCTTCATGAAGCTCGCGAAATTGCAGAAGATGAACGTCGTGAAGTTGAGGCATATATCGATGGACGCCTTGCAACTCTTGAGGTCATTCTTAATAAGACAATGGATGCCGTTGCACGTGGTCGCGAACGCCTCGAAGGCGCGGACGATAAAGATATTCTTTCTCAGCTCAACGCTGATAATTAGTTAAGAGCATTAACCATGAGCAAGAAGAACACCCCCTTTATTCTCAATACCTACGAGCTTCCGCGTCGAACCGGTGAGCTCAAGGAGTACGAACTCGATATCGAAGCGCCGACTCGTATCGGAGTTCCGCTCATTGCAGTCCCTGAAGGAGATGTCATTGAGGCAGATGTTCGCCTTGAATCTGTCACTGAGGGCGTGCTTCTGAGCGCTGAAATCTATGCCGTTGCAATCGGCGAATGCATTCGTTGCCTTGAACCAGTTGAAGTAATCGTTGATAGAAAGATTCAAGAGCTCTATCGATACGAACCCACCAATGAGAAGGGTCGTAAGAAGAAGCGCGACGATGAAGATATCGACTTGGATATCGACGACGAACTGCAGATGGAAGGCGATCTCATGAACCTTGAGATTCCCATCATCGATGCAATTATTTTGACCCTACCGGTCAATCCACTCTGCTCGGAGGATTGCTTGGGACTCTGCCCTGATTGCGGGGAGAAGTGGGCGAACCTGCCGCAGGACCACGCTCACGAGGTCATCGATGCACGGTGGTCAGGTCTTGAAAATCTCGATTTTGGCAATCCCGAGAAATAAGCGATACTTACCCCATTACGGCGGCAGACCACACGTTTGTAGCTCACTAGATTTCATCAAGATAAAGGACGATTACCGTGCCAGTACCAAAGCGAAAGATGTCTCGTTCGAAGACACGTTCACGTCGCAGCATGTGGAAGACAACTGCAGCAGCAATCTCAACATGCCAGCAATGTCAGCAACCTAAGCTCAACCACGTTGCCTGCCCAACATGCGGCACCTATAACCGCCGTCAGGTTCTAGAGGTCTGATCTGTACTCAAAACTTCTTGAGCAACTCGGAATTAGCCTCTCTCCGGAAGTGCTCGAGCTAGCTTTTACCCATCGGTCTTATGCATACGAGACCGGATTAACTGCAACGAATGAACGCCTTGAATTTCTAGGTGATTCAGTTCTGGGTCTTATCGTGACAGAAGAGCTTTACATCAAATATCCAGATTTGGATGAGAGCCGTCTATCTCCACTTCGTTCGGGCATAGTCAACATGCGTGCGCTCGCAGATATTGCTCGCACACTCGAACTTGGAAAATATATCCGACTTGGTAAAGGCGAAGAAGTTACCAATGGTCGAGATAAGAACTCACTTCTCGCAGATGCTTTAGAAGCGCTATTTGGCGCCATCTATCTCGAGTGTGGCTTTGATGCGACAACTCGAGTCATTAGCGCTCTCATTAAAGAGACTCTCGATAGCGCAATGGCAAAGGGCGCAGGGCTCGATGGAAAGACTGCTCTCCAAGAGTTGGTTGCAGCCCTTGGAAAAGGTTCTCCTGAATATCTCGTAACAGAGACTGGTCCAGATCACGATAAGAGTTTTACCGCTGTTGCAATGGTTGCAGGTGAATCGATTGCCGAAGGTCTTGGAAAAAGTAAGCGAGAAGCAGAACAATCTGCGGCGCGCACAGCATATGAATTACTTTCGCAAACTCCGCAGTAAACCCTCAAGTACAACTTGAACTGAGTCGCTTTTATACCAATGGCGCACACAACGGTAGGTTTACCGCGTGTATTTGAAGAGTCTGACCCTCAAAGGATTTAAGTCCTTTGCTTCGGCGACCACTCTTCGCCTCGAACCTGGCATCACCTGCGTGGTCGGCCCCAACGGTTCGGGAAAATCAAATGTCGTAGATGCACTCACCTGGGTTATGGGTGAGCAAGGTGCAAAGTCACTTCGCGGCGGAAAGATGGAAGACGTTATCTTCGCCGGAACATCTGGGCGAGCTCCACTTGGTCGCGCAGAAGTTGCAGTGACAATTGATAACACAGATGGTGCGCTGCCTATCGATTACACAGAAGTAACCATCTCTCGCATTCTCTTTCGCAATGGCCAGAGTGAATATCAGATCAACGGTGAAGCATCTCGACTCTTAGATATTCAAGAACTCTTAAGCGATTCTGGTATCGGTCGCGAAATGCACGTGATCGTAGGACAGGGCCAACTTGATGCAATCTTGATGGCAACACCTGAAGAACGACGTGGATTTATTGAAGAAGCAGCTGGTGTGCTCAAGCATCGCAAACGTAAAGAGAAGGCGCTTCGCAAGCTCGACTCCATGCAAGCAAATCTTGCCCGTGTCAATGACCTTACAGTCGAACTTCGCCGTCAATTGCGACCACTTGGCAAACAAGCAGAGGTTGCTAAGAAGGCTGCAACAATTCAAGCTGATTTGCGCGATGCCAAGTTGCGTCTACTTGCCGATGATTACATCTCACTCTCAAAGACCCTTGATGCAGAAGTTGCCGATGAGAACGCACTTCGCGAACGCAGGGGACAGGTCGAGGCCGAACTTGAAAAGATTCGCAGGCGCGAAGAAGAGCTTGATGCGCAATCGGCCTTTGAGAGTCCACTTCTCATCAAGGCGCAAGAAAACTTTTACTCACTGAGCGCTCTGCGCGAAAAGTTCCGCGGTACACAATCTCTGGCACAAGAGCGCTCTCGGTTCTTAGCTGAAGAAGCTGAAGAAGCACGTAGCGCTGGCCGCGATCCCGAGGCGTTAGATCAAGAAGCGGCTCTACTTCGCAGTGAAGAAGCACAACTACGCAATGGCGTTGTTGCCGCGCAGAGTGCACTTACTGCCGCAACTACTTCACTTGCAAACGCTGAGGCAGCTTTGAAATCTGAAGAAGACACTATCGCTGCTGCAATGCGCGCAATCGCCGATCAACGTGAGGGAACCGCGCGCCAAGAAGGCCATATCAAATCTCTCGCTGCGCGCCTTGAAGCAATTACTGAAGAAATTTCTCGTCTGCAGGCTGCGCGTACTGAAGCGCAATCTCGAGTCGATTCTGCAAAGAGTGATTATGCACAGTTCGAGATGGAAATAGGCAACGCCGATGCTGGCGAACAAGGTCTTGACTCTCAATTTAATACTTCCAAGAACGCGCTCGAATCAGCAAAGAGTGCTCACGCAGAGCTCGTCGATGCAGAACGCGCTGCAGACCGTGAAAGAAATTCCACTGAATCTAAGTTAGAGGCAATGCGCCTCACATCGTCATCACGTGATGGCGCTGCAGCACTTATTCGTGATTCTCGTGGAGTTCAGATTCTCGGGAGCATTGCATCATTGATTCAGATTGATTCAGGATGGGAAGCAGCAACGGCTGCAGCTCTCGGCGCACTTTCTGACGCGGTTGTGGTGAAAGATCTTTCCTCTGCAGTAAGTGCGCTCACAACTCTACGAAGTGAAAATCTTGGTCAAGCAGATGTTCTTGTCTACGAACCAGGTGGCAATTCCTCACACCAAGTTCCAAGCGGGCTCACTTCTCTTCTTAACCATGTGCGTTCATCAGAGATCTCAGAGCTGCTGGCCTCATTACTGTCTACAACAGTGGTTGCAGATAATGCACGGGGTGCAGAGTCCATCCTTGCCCAACACCCTGCTGTCACGGTCGTCACTCGTGATGGTGATGTCATCACATCCAAGCGCGCCCGAGGTGGTTCAGCTTCATCCTCATCTCTCATCGAGATCAAAGCTCTCGTTGATGAGTTAACCAAGAAGTTAGAAGATCTCAACCACAAGTGTGATCGCCTGAAATTTGAAATCTCAACAGCTGTAACTGAAGTCGATGCAAAGCAGGCAGCATTTGATGCAGCCCTTGCCAAACTCAATGAGTCAGATGCTCGTATCGCAGCTCTTACCGAACAGCTTGCCGTCTCTGGCCAAAATATTAAATCTGCCACCGCTGAAGTAGAGCGACTTACTCTTGCAATCAATGAAGCGACAGCTGCAAAATCTCGTGATGAGAACGAGTTATCGATTGCATCTAACCAATTACAGAACCATGGAGAGATCACCGAGCCAGATCACACACGCGCTGAAGCTCTTCGTAATGATGTTTCCACTGCGCGTACTTCAGAAGTTGAAGCTCGACTTGCAGTACGCACATCTGAAGAACGCCTGACATCGATTGCAGCGCGCGCTCAGGCGCTCGAAGCTTCTGCACAAGCTGAACGTGAAGCATCTGAACGTGCAGTATCGAGACGAGGTGCTCGTGCACGCGGTGCGGTAATCTCGCAAGCAATTGCTGAGGCTGCCTATGAAGCGCTTATTCATATCGAACGCTCTATTGCTAAAGCTGCCACCGAGAGGTCGCGCCTAGAGATTAATCGCTCAGATCGTGAAGGTGAGACCCTGACAGTCCGAGCTCGTAACCGTGAACTTACACAGCAACTCGATCAGCTGACCTCAAGCGTGCACCGCGATGAGATTGCACGTGCTGAACAACGTATGCGCGTTGAAACTCTCGAGAGTAAAGCGGTTGAAGAACTCGGAATTGATATCCCTACTCTTATTGCAGAGTATGGGCCGGATAAAGATGTCCCTACATTTATCGAGACCGATACTGGCGAGATAGTTGCCACCGAATTGATTCCATACCGTCGCGATCAACAAGAGAAGCGCCTGGCTGCAACAGAGCGTTCACTTACTCTTCTTGGCAAAATTAACCCGCTTGCCCTCGAGGAGTACAACGCGCTTGAAGAGCGATTGAAGTTCTTGGCTGAACAGCTAGAAGATCTCAAGCGCACTAAGAAGGATCTTCTCGACATTATCAAGGAAGTCGATGATCGCGTACAACAGATATTTATGCAGGCATATGAAGAAGTTGCAGAGCACTTTAAAGATATCTTTGCTCGCCTCTTCCCAGGCGGAGACGGTCGCCTATTCCTTACCAACCCAGATGATCTTCTCAACACTGGTGTAGATGTTGAAGCGCGCCCACCAGGAAAGCGCGTCAAGCGCCTCTCACTTCTCTCCGGCGGAGAAAAGTCACTGACCGCTGTTGCGATGTTGGTTGCAATCTTTAAGGCACGTCCTAGTCCGTTCTACGTACTCGATGAAGTTGAAGCAGCCCTTGATGATGTCAACCTGGGCCGACTTCTTACTGTTCTTGAAGAACTTCGTGAGAGCTCACAGCTCATCATCATTACCCACCAGAAACGCACCATGGAGATTGCTGATGCGCTCTATGGAGTCACCATGCGTGGTGATGGCGTTACAGAAGTTATTTCGCAACGTCTTCGCGAATCTGAAACTGCCTAGTTTCATTAGGTTGTAAGTGATGGGTCTATTTAATCGGTTGATCGCAAAAGTCCGCGGAACTTCGACTGCATCCGCAGTTGATTGGGCTGAGATTGAGACAGAACTTCTTCAATCAGATTTAGGTCCTGCGCTGGTAAGTGAACTCCTTCAAGCTGCACAGAAGATGCGAGGAGATGATGCAGAATCTGCGGTCAAAGTGATTCTTACTTCAAAACTATCTCAGAAGCCCCGCACACTTGCGCCTAGCGAATCAACGAGCGTCATTATGGTTGTAGGAGTTAATGGCACAGGTAAGACAACCTCAGTTGCCAAACTTGCAACCTTGCTCCATGGCAAAGGAGATTCAGTACTACTTGCCGCAGCCGATACATTTCGTGCCGCAGCAGTCGATCAATTGACTACATGGGGAGATCGAATCGGCGTTGAAGTTATTGCAGGAAAAGAAGGTGCGGAACCAGCCTCTGTTGCATTCGATAGCGTTAAACGAGCAGTTGATAGTAAAAGTAGATATCTCATTATCGATACTGCGGGGCGGCTTCACAATAAGAGCGATTTAATGGCAGAGCTTGGCAAGGTCAAGCGCGTAATCGAAAAGGGTCTACCTGTTACAGAAGTTCTCTTGGTAATAGATGCAACCACTGGCCAGAACGGACTTGCCCAAGCAAAGATATTTAGTGAAGCTGTTGAAGTAACAGGGTTGATTCTTACCAAACTCGATGGCAGTGCACGTGGGGGAGTAGCGCTAGCAATTGAGAGCGCCCTCGATATTCCCATTAAGTTCATTGGAACTGGTGAAGGTTCTGGTGATTTCGCCGCCTTTGACGCCAACTCATACCTCGAAGGCCTCCTCGCGTAACTCAGATGTAACAAATGGGGCCACTTTGTGACACCCCCTTAACCTCGTACGCAACCAGATGTAATCCATCTGCACCATCTTTACGCCATCTCAATGACGAGATCCTGCACTCGAACTCATATCGAAATGGGCCTGAAATGGATCAAGTAGTTCTTAATGGCGGTGATACCGCGTGGATGTTGGCAAGTACAGCTCTTGTACTTCTTATGACTCCAGGATTGGCATTCTTCTACGGAGGAATGGTTCGCACAAAGAGCGTTCTCAATATGATGATGATGTCGATGGTGACAATCGGAATCGTGAGCATTCTCTGGGTTATCTACGGATTTGAATTAGCATTTGGATATAAATCAGATTCACCATGGTTTGGTGGAATCGGACTCAGCGGTCTTGGCGGAGCAGTCAATGATCTAACAAACAATGGCGGTATCTATCCGATCCCCGTTTTGGTCTTTGCAGCATTCCAGTTGATGTTTGCAATCATTACTCCCGCACTAATCTCAGGTGCAATTGCAGATCGTGCAAAGTTCACATCTTGGGCAATCTTCGTTGCAATCTGGTCAACTGTTGTCTACTTCCCAGTTGCTCACTGGGTATTCGCATTTGGTAACAAGATTGGCGACACGGTTACAAGCACTGGTTACCTTGCAGGTAAGGGTCTTGAAGACTTTGCTGGCGGAACAGCTGTGCACATCAACGCTGGTGCTGCTGGTCTTGCACTCGCACTCATTCTCGGAAAGCGTGTTGGTTGGCGCAAAGAGTCAATGCGTCCACACTCATTGCCACTAGTCATGCTCGGTTCTGGCCTCTTGTGGTTCGGATGGTTTGGATTCAATGCAGGATCCGCACTTGCTGCAAATGGCATCGCAGGACTTGCATTCCTCAATACTCAAGTTGCAACAGCTGGGGCACTTATCGGCTGGCTACTTGTAGAGAAGATTCGTAATGGACATGCAACTTCCCTTGGTGCAGCATCTGGCGCAGTCGCTGGTCTTGTTGCAATTACACCAGCATGCGCATTTGTTGCACCATGGGCTGCAGTAGTAATTGGCTTGATTGCTGGAATTCTCTGCTCACTTGCAGTTGGACTCAAGTACAAACTCGGATTTGATGATTCACTCGATGTAGTCGGTGTTCACCTTGTCGGTGGAATTTGGGGGTCACTGTCTATTGGTCTCTTCGGAACACACGTTGTGAATAGCATCGGTCTTGATGGCATCTTCTACGGCGGTGGTGCAGCACTCTTGGGCAAACAGGCTCTCGGTGTAGGTCTTGTTCTCGGCTACTCATTTATTGCAACTCTGATTATTGGTCTTGCAATTGAAAAGACAATCGGCTTCCGTGTATCTCGAGAAGTTGAAATCGAAGGCATCGACCTTAAGGAACATGCAGAATCTGCATATGAACTAGCAAGCTCATCACGTGGAGGTGGATCACTATGAAGTTGATTACCGCAATTCTCAAGCCATTTAAATTGGATGAAGTAAAAGATGCTCTTCAAGGAGCTGGCGTTACAGGAATGACCGTCTCTGAGGCCAGTGGGTTTGGTCGCCAGCGCGGACATACAGAGGTCTATCGCGGTGCTGAATACACCGTGGACCTAGTTCCAAAAGTTCGTCTCGAAGTTCTCGTTGATGATAAAGATGCAGCATCAGTAGTAGATGTCATCGTCAAGGCAGCATCAACGGGTTCAATCGGTGACGGCAAGGTGTGGACTACACCGGTAGATCAGGTTGTCCGTGTGCGCACGGGCGAAAAGGGAGCTGACGCTATCTAAGAAACTAGGATTGGCGACATGGGAACACGAGAAAGACGCGCACGATCAAACGAGGGCGATCTGCTTCTTTCTTCTCTTTTCACAGAGAGTGCTGCCAACCCAGATGATGTAGCTATCGCCGCGGTCGGAGGTTTCGGCCGCGGCGAACTATCTCCAGGTTCAGATTTAGATATTGCAATCATTCATACTGGATCGCTTTCACATGATGAGCTATCGGATCTTGTCAATAAAATTCTCTATCCTCTCTGGAACAAGAATGTGAAGATTGATCATTCAGTTCGCACGCGTTCAGAAATGCGCAGTGCCGCAGAAGATGATCTTAAAGTTGCGATGGGGCTACTTGATATTCGCCTGATTTGTGGCAATGCAGATCTAGTTGATTCAGTGCAGGTTGATGCTCTTGAATCATGGAGAAAGAACTCAAAGAGATTCCTCCCGCAATTAGAGGCATCTCTTACGGAACGTCATCAACGTATGGGCGAACTGGCCTATCTTCTTGAACCTGATATTAAAGAGGCGCGGGGAGGGTTGCGAGACATCACCGCACTCCGTGCAATCGCTACATCATCGGCAATCGCAGTTCCGATCGGAAGAGTGAGCGTTGCAGAATCAATTCTTGCCAATGTGCGCGAAGCGCTGCATCTAGCAAGTGGGCGCGATAAAGATAGATTGCTCTTTCAAGAGCAAGATAAAGTTGCCCAGATTCTTGGATATGCCGATGCCGATCTCCTTATGAGCGAGGTGGCACAGGCTGCTCGTTCTGTTGATTACCTCTTGGACTCCACGTGGTATCGCCTTGCACATAAGGGCCGTGAAGGAAGCGGAAGATTCTTCAATCGAGCTCGCACCACATCTCTATCTCGTGACATCTCCGTTTCCAATAAGGAAGTTGTCATTGGTGATGATGCAGATTTTGCACTTGATCCCGTTATTGGACTTCGAGCTGCTGCATCAGCTGCACAGATTGGATTGCCAATTTCTATGGATTCTCTCGAGAAATTATCTGAAAGTCTGAGCACAGGAGTTGGGCTTCTACCTACGCCGTGGCCTCGAGATGCACGCGAGAATCTCATCTCTCTCATAGGTGCCGGATCTGCGATGGTGCAGATCTTCGAAGCACTTGATCAGGAAGAGATTATTTTTCACTGGATCCCCGAATGGAGAACAGTTCGATCGTTACCCCAGCGCAATGTTCTTCATCGCCATACCGTTGATCGACATATGGTTGAGACCGCTGTGCACGCTGCTGCGCTAACGCGTCAGGTTCATAGACCAGACTTACTTCTCTTTAGCGCGCTCTTTCACGATATTGGAAAAGGCAGCGAAGAAGATCACTCAGAACGTGGAGTGCGACTTATCGAGCCGATTGCGCAGAGAATCGGTTTTCCTCAAGAAGATGTTGAGACCATCAAATTACTGGTTAAACATCATCTACTTCTCTCGGCAACAGCCACGCGTCGAGATCTCGATGATCCAGCGACAATTTCCTCTGTCGCTGAGGTAATCCCTGATTTACAAACGCTCGAGCTACTTCACGCTCTCAGCATCGCTGACGGTGAAGCGACAGGACGCGCAGCCTGGACTGAATGGAAAGCCTCACTCGTTGCTGAATTGGTAAAGCGCGTTGGGTTAGCAATCACAGATAACACTGTTGCCATGCAACCTGAACTCACAGATGACCAGCGAGCAAAGGCAGATTCTGGTGCCTTGGCTGTCACAATTGAGGATCGCGATAGTGTGTACGCGATTGAAATTGTGGTTCCCGATAAAACTGGTCTGCTATCAACGGTTGCGGGAGTGCTTAATCTGTTGCGTCTTGATGTGCGTTCGGCTCGAACAAAGTCACACGGTAACTCGGCGGTAATGCAATGGATTGTGATTCCTGATCCGCATGCACCTGATCTGACAGAGAAAGTGCTGCATCACGAGCTATCAGCAGCCCTCGATAATGAGAGCTCACTGGCTCGCAGGATTGAGGAACGCATCGAGGCCTATGCGCAATTACCAACGATTCCCGTACCTGATCCTGTCGTTGATATCTTCGCCGATGCTGCAACCGATGCCACAATCATTGAAGTAAGAAGCCACGATCGACCCGCTCTTCTATTTGGAATTGGTGATTCAATCACCAAGAGCAATATCGATATTCGCTCCGCAATTGTTACGACCCTAGGCGCCGAAGCAATTGATACCTTATATGTCACAGAAATTGGTGGGGGTCCACTCAGCCCTGAACGAGCCGAAGAAGTCGCAACACGTCTGAGGTCTGCACTCAAGTAGAGTTCCACCACTATGTTCGACACACTTTCTGGCAAATTTGCAGGTGCATTTAGCGCGCTTCGTTCTCGCGGAAAGATCTCTGAAAAAGATATCGATGCCACAACTGCAGATATCCGACAGGCCCTACTCGAAGCAGATGTTGCACTCGAAGTGGTTGAAAGCTTTACCCAGAGAATCCATCAGAAATCTCTTGAGGTATTGCCGACCTTGCAATCTGGTACCAATCAAGCACAAGCAATCTTTGATGTTGTAAATCGTGAACTCACTGAGATTCTTGGTGGGGGAGCGCGTCGAGTTCGCTTGGCGAAGAATCCACCAACGGTCATCATGCTTGCAGGGCTACAAGGAGCAGGTAAGACCACACTTGCTGCAAAGCTTGCGAAGTTCTTTAAGGATCAAGGGGACACCCCAATCTTGGTTGCATCTGACCTTCAACGTCCCAATGCGGTCAATCAGCTGCAAGTTGTCGGGCAAGCTGCCGGCGTACCCGTCTTTGCAGCAGAACCTGGCAACGGATTTGGCAATCCAGTAAAGGTTGCCCAGGATGGGATTGCATTTGCGAAATCAAAGATGCACAACATTGTCATTGTCGATACCGCAGGACGCTTGGGTGTAGATGAAGAGTTGATGAAAGAGGCAATCGCAATTCGCGATGCAGTCAATCCAGATGAAATTCTCTTTGCTGTAGATGCAATGATCGGGCAGGATGCAGTTCGCACTGCACAAGCATTCCAAGATGGCGTTGGCTTTGATGGAGTAGTACTAACAAAACTCGATGGTGATGCTCGTGGTGGAGCAGCTCTTTCTATCGCAGCGCTTACTGGCCGTCCCATCATGTTTGCATCAACTGGTGAAAAGTTAAGTGACTTTGAAATCTTCTATCCCGAGCGAATGGCTTCTCGTATCCTCGGAATGGGCGATGTCGCAACGCTTGCTGAACAAGCCAAGAAAGCATTTGACGGCGACTCCGCTAAGAAACTTGAAGATAAATTTATTGCAGGCGAAGATTTTACTCTCGATGATTTTCTTGAGCAGATTGAGGCCATGTCCAAGATGGGCTCCATGGGCAAGTTACTTGGCATGTTGCCTGGTGCCGGTCAGATGAAGAAGCAGATCGAAAACTTTGATGAATCAGAGATAACGCGCACTAAGGCGATTGTGCAATCAATGACGCCACTTGAACGTCGCGATCTCAAAGTTCTCAACGGTTCACGCCGAGCACGCATTGCGCTGGGTGCTGGTCGTAAAGTCTCAGATGTAAATGCACTGGTCGATAAATTCACAGCTGCGCAGAAGATGATGAAGCAGATGCGCAATGGTGGGATGCCTGCGGGAATGCCGCCAGGAATGCCGGGCCTTCCTCCTGCCCCTAAGAAGGCAGCCCCCATTCAAAAGAAGAAATCGAAGTCTGGAAACCCCGCCAAGCGAGCGTTGGAAAACGGCTGATTTCCACATTGTGAGCGTAACTGGCAAGATAAGCCACCTGTTACAGGGCCCTCTACCCCGGTAACAATCCAATCCACAGTTGGACCTCTTGGCTACGCACCCCGCTGTAGCAATTTGGTACGACACACTTATTAGGAGCACTACTTCTTTGTCTACAAAAATTCGTTTAATGCGCATGGGAAAAATTCGCACACCATATTTCCGCATTGTTGTTACAGATTCACGCAAGGCGCGTAACGGTCTCTCAATTGAAGAGATCGGTCGCTATGTTCCAGGTCAAGAACCATCAATCATCGAAGTTAATTCAGAGCGCGCTCTGTACTGGCTCGGTGTTGGTGCACAAGCTTCAGAGGCTGTAGAGGCGCTCTTGAAGGTGACCGGAGATTGGCAGAAGTTCAAGGGTCTTCCAGGAACTGAAGGCACACTTCGTTTTGCAGCACCTAAGCCACATAAGAGCGTTGCATATGAAGCAGCTGTTAAGGCTGCTGCTGCAGAACCTGCAGAGGGTGCAACAACTTTGAAGAAGAAGGCACAAGAGAAGCTTGCCGCTAAGGCAGCACCTGCTGTTGAAGAAGTTGTAGTTGCAGCACCTGTTGCTGAAGCTGCAGCGGAAGAGACACCAGTAGTTGAAGCAGTGGCTGAAGCAGTAGTTGAAGAGACTCCTGCAGTAGAAGCTGTTGCCGAAGAAGCTCCTGTAGCGGAAACACAAGCTGAATAATGATTGATGAAGCTCTCGAACATCTCGTAAAGGGAATCGTTGATAACCCTGACGATGTCAATGTCAAGGAGAAGACACACCGTCGTGGCACTACGCTCGAAGTTCGTGTTAATCCTGACGATATCGGCAAGGTAATCGGTCGTAATGGTCGTACAGCAAAGGCGCTTCGCACAGTTGTAAGCGCACTTGCTGGTCGCTCAGTACGTGTCGATCTCATCGATACCGACGAGGTTCGTTAACTCCTTAACTCCCATGAAATTAAACGTGGGCCGTATCGGTAAAGCTCACGGAATTCTTGGTGAAGCAACTATCGAAGTCCGAACAGATGAAGCAGAAGATCGCTTCGCTCTAGGCGCAGTATTAGAGACAGAAAACCACGGTAACTTAACCGTGGTTTCTGCACGTGTACACAATGGAATCTTGCTCCTTGGATTTGAAGGAATTGAAGACCGCAATGCGATTGAAGAACTTCGCAACGAACTTCTCTATACCGATGTAGATATTGATGCTCCAGGAGAAGATGAAGATGATTACCACGTCTTGCAATTGGTCGGTTGCAAAGCCTTTCTCGTTGATGGGGATGAATTTGGCGAAGTCACTGATGTTCTTAACTTGCCAGGCCAAGATGTTCTTGTGATTAAGAACGAATCAGGTGAAGTCCTCATTCCTTTTGTGCGCCAGTTAGTGCCAGTGGTAGATATTAAGAAGAAGACGATGACAGTGATACCGCCAGAGATTGCAGGGAGTATCTAATGAAAATCGATGTCATCTCAATTTTCCCCGAGTATCTATCTCCACTGAAACTTTCACTTCTAGGTAAGGCACAGAGCGCTGGGTTACTAGATATTGCAGTTCATGATCTGCGGGCTCAGACGAACGATAATCACAATACAGTTGATGACACTCCTTACGGCGGTGGGGCCGGAATGGTGATGCTCCCCGAGGTATGGGCGAAGAGCATTGATTCAGTAATTTCAGAGGACGCCGACCTCATTATTCTTACTCCAGCTGGAAAACGTTTCACCCAGACGATGGCTGCGCAATTTTCTACATCACAACAATTGATATTTGCTTGCGGTCGATACGAGGGAATTGATGACCGGGTACGTCAGTATTACTCACAACCTGAATTCCAATCACGCAATATTCGAGTCCACGAAGTCTCTATTGGAGATTATGTATTGGGTGGGGGAGAAGTTGCATCGATGGTCATGATTGAAGCGATCACTCGGCTGATCCCTGGAGTACTAGGTAACCCTGAATCACTCAGTGAAGAATCACATAACAGTGATGGTTACCTTGAATATCCCAATTTCACCAAACCTCAAGAGTGGCGCGGCATCCCAGTTCCCGAGATTCTTTTGAGTGGTAACCATCAAGAAATTGCGAAATGGCGCACACAGCAGGCGGAAAAACGCGCAAAAGATAATCTATAACTCGTAAGAAACTCATCCCTACCGTATCGTTGCGCCTATGAGTGAAGAGTCGGCACGTATTCAGGCACGTCTGATTCGTGATCTCGAACCTGTCGTCGCAGTCGAATTAGAGCGCCACCTTGGAGTTCAGAAGAACTGGTATCCCCACGAGTATGTCCCATGGTCTGAAGGTCGCGACTACGCCGGTCCACTCAATGGAGATGCATGGGAAGCGAAAGATTCACGGCTGACAGCTGTTGCGCAAGATTCGTTAGTTCTCAATCTTCTTACCGAAGATAACTTGCCGAGTTATCACACCGAAATTGCAATCTCTATGGGGCGCGATGGCGCATGGGGAAATTGGATTGAACGTTGGACAGCTGAAGAAGCTCGCCACGCAATTGTTATTCGTGACTACCTCATGGCAACGCGTGGAGTAGATCCATACGAACTCGAAGATCTCCGAATGGCTCATATGTCACTCGGATACCAGACACCGTATGAGAACGATATGTTGCACACAATTGCTTACGTTTCATTCCAAGAGCTTGCAACCCGTATCTCTCACCGCAATACCGGAAAGATTTCAGAAGATCCGATTGCAGAAGGAATGATGCAACGCATCGCATTGGATGAAAATCTCCATATGTTGTTCTATCGCAATACTCTTTCAGCAGCCCTTGATATGGAACCAAATGCTGCTATGCGTGCGATCACCGATGTAGTCACCAACTTCGATATGCCAGGTGCCAATATGCCTGGCTTTGGTCGCAAGGCTGTACAGATTGCCTTGGCTGGAATCTATGACCTACAACAGCACCTCGATGATGTCATAGCACCTGTACTCCGGGCATGGAACGTTTTCGAACGCAATGATCTATCTGGTGATGGTCTCAAGGCGCGCGATGAACTCAAAACCTTCATGGATCAGACAGCTAAGGTTGCAGCAACATTTAACGATAAGCGTGAAGTTCACTTCGAGCGTCAGATAGCTCGAGGCATCGCACCAATTCGCATCACCAACTAACTCTCAAATAAGATAGGCGCCATGACGCGCACATATCTCGTTGAAACCTACGGGTGTCAGATGAATGTGCACGATTCCGAACGTATCGCCGGGTTATTGGATGAAGCTGGATATATTCCTGTTCTCGAAGGCGCACAAGCAGATATCGTCGTCTTCAACACCTGTGCAGTACGAGAAAATGCAGATAATAAACTCTATGGAAATCTCAGCTTCTTAGCGCCTATTAAAAAGGCAAACCCTGCAATGCAGATCGCCGTAGGCGGATGTCTTGCCCAGAAAGATCAATCACTGATTTTGAAGAAAGCCCCATATGTCGATGTGGTCTTTGGTACACATAATGTTGGTTCACTTCCCGTCCTGCTCGAGCGTGCACGTATTGAAGAAGAGTCCCAGATTGAAATCCTTGAAGCTCTCGAGCATTTCCCATCAACGCTTCCAGCACGAAGATTCTCAGCATTTACATCGTGGGTCTCTATCTCTGTTGGCTGCAATAACACCTGCACCTTCTGCATCGTTCCAACCTTGCGTGGCGTCGAGAAAGACCGCCCCGCTGCGGATGTACTCAAGGAGATGCGCGCTCTCGTTGAGCAAGGAGTTATAGAAATAACGTTACTGGGTCAGAACGTCAACGCTTATGGCGTCGAGTTTGGTGACCGCGGAGCATTTGCAAAACTACTGCGCGAAGCAGGAAAGATCGAGGGTCTCGAGCGCGTTCGATTTATGTCGCCACATCCCCGTGACTTTACCGATGATGTTATCGAGGCGATGGCAGAGACGAAGAATGTGATGCCGCATCTTCATATGCCTTTGCAATCGGGGTCAGATTCAATTTTGCAGAGTATGCGCCGCTCATATCGCACCGATAAGTATCTGGGAATTCTCGATCGAGTTCGTCAGGCAATGCCGCAGGCGATGATTACTACCGACATCATCGTTGGCTTCCCAGGTGAGACGGAAGAAGATTTCCAAGGCACTCTAGATATCGCAACACAATCGCGTTTCGCGGCTGCGTATACATATAAATATTCAATACGTCCTGGCACGCCAGCTGGTGCCATGCAAAACCAAGTCCCCGAGGATATTGTGGGCGAGCGATATACCCGCCTGCACGAACATCAACAGAAGATTTCGCTCTCTGTAAATCAAGAAGCGATCGGCACAACTCATCGCGTGATGGTCTCTGAGATCGAAGGTCGCCGTGATGAAGCACAATCACGTATGACGGGACGCTCAGAAGATTTCCGTTTAGTCCATTTCAGCAGCACAACTGATGCTCGTCCTGGAGATTTTGTAGATGTGAAAATCTCAGAGAGTTCAGCACACTACTTAATCGGCGATGCAGTACAAGTCACACGTACTCGTGGGGGAGATGCACACACTGCTCGGACTGCTCCGGCTTCAACAACGCTAGGAATGCCAAAGGTTCGTGCATGAGTCGAGTCATTGTTATCTGTGGTGCAACTGCTACAGGTAAGAGCGATATTGCTATCGAAGTTGCTCAATCAATAGGTGGCGAGATAATTAACGCAGATTCAATGCAGCTCTATCGTGGAATGGATATCGGAACTGCAAAGCTAGGTCTTGCTGAACGTGGCGGGATTGAGCACCACCTTCTTGATGTACTAGATGTCAACCAAGATTCAACAGTGGCTTGGTACCAAGATCAAGCCCGTACTGTGATCACAGAGATACATGGACGAGGCAAGGATGCCGTAGTTGTTGGCGGAACTGGGCTTTACATCAAAGCAATCTTGGATGACCTTAATTTTCCGGATACTGATCCAGAAGTGCGCGCCAAGCTTGAAGCCGAAGCAGTTGAATTTGGTGCGGCATCACTCTTTGAACGTTTAGAACATCTAGATCCTGCTGCAGCACTTGCTATTGACCAAGCAAATACGCGTCGCATCATTCGCGCCCTCGAAGTCATTGAGATTACTGGTAAACCGTTCACAGCAAATCTTCCCCGCGAAGATAGCTCGAGATATCCCGATGCGATGCAATTTGGGCTTGTGATGGATCGCGATCATCTACGTGAGCGAATCGACCTACGCGTCGACCGAATGTGGGAACGTGGATTTGTTGCAGAGGTGGATCAGCTCATTACACAGGGAATCAAGGATGGTTCCACAGCACAACGAGCACTTGGATATGCCCAGATAATTTCTATGCGAAATGGGCTCATGAGTGAAGACGAAGCAAAGGAAGATACAAAGCGAGCTAGTCGACAATATGCACGGCGCCAAGAGACCTGGTTCTCACGGGATATTCGCATTCAATGGGTTGCTCAGCACCAACCACGTCTGGAAACTATCTTGCAGAAGATAAACTCATAGCGCTATGACTAAACCAGTAATCGCCACATATGGCCACGGAACTGAGAATGACTTTCTCCTCATCTATGACCCAGAAAATTCATTCACAATTACCGAGCCTCAGATTGCAGCGATCTGCAATCGCAAGAGCGGTATCGGAGCAGATGGCCTCATTCGGATTACTAAAAACTCCGGCAAATGGTTTATGGATTATCGCAATGCCGATGGATCACTCGCTGAAATGTGCGGCAATGGCATACGTGTTATGGCAAAGTACTTAGTGACACGAGAGATCCAACCTGAAGGAATATTTGCGATCGATACTCGAGCTGGAATTAAACACCTGCGTGTTCCACTCGATGGAGATATCTCAGTGAATATGGGCCATGTCACCGATGAGATGGAGGAAGTCGAAGCGACTAATAATGGCCATACGTGGTCTGGCCTGAATATCAATGTGGGCAACCCACATGCTGTGGTATTTGTAGAGTCAATCGAAGATGTTGGATCTCTTGAAAGTGCTCCTTCAGTGTCACCTGCATCGTCATACCCTGACGGAGTTAATGTGGAGTTCGTTGAAATCATGCCAAACTTTGAAGCGAAGATGCGCGTTCACGAACGCGGAAGTGGTGAGACACGTTCATGTGGCACTGGCACATGCGCCGTTGCACTTGCAGCAACCCTCAAGACACATGGCACATTGCCTTCACGTTGGACTATCTATCCCCCGGGGGGACGTCTTATCGTTGATATCGATGGACATTCCAATGCAACGTTGACAGGGCCGGCAGTAATCCTTGAAGATCACGACATCTCAAAGTATCTGGCGTAATGGTCGACGACGGTTACGACAAGCTCTTTGATGAGCTACTACGCGAGAGTGCGCGGGTAGCGGCAGACTTTGATCACGACGAAAATGATTTCCAAGAAAATGATCAACAAGAACTCTCTGACCGCAATGCGCTCCGTCGCATTAAAGGTTTCTCTACTGAACTCCAAGATATTTCAGAGGCCGAGTATCGCCAGCTTCAACTTGAACGCGTTGTTCTAGTAGGTGTCTGGACAGAAGGAACTGCCGAGATGGCAGATAACTCGATGGCCGAACTTAAAGCGCTGGCCGAGACTGCTGGTTCTGAAGTTCTTGATGCGTTGATTCAACGTCGCGATAAACCAGATCCTGCAACGTACATCGGTTCTGGAAAGCTCGTGGAACTTCGCCAGATTGTCGTAGCAACAGGTGCGGATACAGTCGTCTGCGATGGTGAACTCTCACCTGCGCAGCTGCGGACTTTGGAAGATAAGTTAAAAGTTAAAGTTGTTGATCGCGTGGCTTTGATTCTGGATATCTTCGCTCAACATGCAAAGAGTAAAGAAGGTAAGGCGCAAGTAGAGCTTGCACAGATTGCCTATCTTCTGCCGCGCCTTCGTGGCTGGGGAGATTCACTCTCCCGCCAAGTCGGTGGTCGAGCAGCAGGTGGTGCAGGTATTGGTGGTCGTGGACCAGGTGAGACAAAGATAGAGACAGATCGACGCCGCATCCGCGACAAGATGGCGAAGTTGCGTCGCGAGATAGCTGAGATGAAGGTCTCTCGCGATACTAAACGACAAGAGCGTAAGCGTTTCAATATTCCATCTGTTGCAATTGCTGGGTATACAAATGCAGGGAAGTCTTCACTGCTGAATAATCTGACGGGCGCCGGCGTCCTTGTTGAGAATGCGCTCTTTGCAACCCTTGATCCAACAGTGCGTAAGTGCGAAACAGCTGAAGGTCGCGTCTACACACTGTCAGACACAGTGGGATTTGTGCGCCATCTGCCACATCAACTTGTCGATGCATTTAAATCAACTCTCGAAGAGGTCTCCGGAGCTGATCTCATCGTCCATGTTGTAGATGGCTCACATTCAGATCCATTTGAACAGATTCGAGCAGTGCGCGAAGTTATCAATGACATTGGAGGGGGAGATATCCCTGAGATTATCGCCATCAATAAGGTTGATATCGCCAGCCCCGACGTTGTTATGGAAATTTTGCGTAAAGAACCAAATAGCTACGCATTCTCTGTGCGTTCTGGATTTGGAATTGAGGGGCTTATCCATGCGATTGAAAAATCACTGCCCCATCCAAGCGTTGAAATCACAACTGTAATTCCGTATAACCGAGGAGATCTTGTCAGCGCTATCCATGAGAAAGGTGAAATTCTCAGTGAGGAACATCTCGCCGAAGGAACCGCCATCCATGCCTATGTCGATGGTGGGTTGGCAAAAGCGATTGAAATAGCTACTGCAAAGCAGGAATAAACCCGACACGCCGACGGTTGTATGGTCTATACAGCAAGGAATGCGCAACTATTCGCGCATGACGGGTAAGTTCACCCGCTGATACGAGTTATTTGGAAGCGAGGTGAGAGAAGTGGCAACAGATTACGACACACCAAGAAAGACCGACGAGGAGCTTCACGAGGAATCGTTAGAAGAACTCAAAGCCCAACGTGTTGATGCGCAATCAGGACAGATCGATGTCGATGAAGCAGAAGCTGCAGAAAATCTTGAACTTCCAGGAGCAGATCTATCTGGTGAACAACTAGCAGTCCGAGTTGTTCCTGTGCAGGTAGATGAGTTTACGTGTTCACGTTGTTTCTTGATTCACCACATTACCCAGCTTGCAAAGGGTGAAGGCGCTAAAGCAATTTGTAAAGAGTGTTCTTAAGCTCTTCTGATTTCTTTGCACTGACCAACCAATACGGAGTGGAGTCGCGCGAATCTTTCAGCGTGATCTTCACTCCTGTTGATATCCAGAAAGTTATCGCCAGATAAGCTGCCGGATCTGCATCTCGAGTTCTTAAGAGACGAATCTGCGCCGGTGTAAGTAGCTCAACTGTGTCCAAGTACTTTAGCTCGATATGAGCTCTCCCAATGCGTAACTCGTGGTTATCGATTGTGATTTCACTTCTCATCTTTACCGCGATAGCGATGAGAAGGAGAGTAAGGCCAATCCAGACAATTACAGTGGTGTGAATATCAAAAGCTGCCCACACAGCCAGAACGAGTGATAGAAACATAAAATAGATAAAGGCTAAGAGCCACAATGGGGGATGTATCACCTCTCGCCACATCACATCTGCTTTGCTCACGAGGTCTAGGCTATCTTGCATTTCATCAAGTAACCTTGGCTCATGAGTCGCGTTGCTAGCACTACGCCACCAATAGGTGCGTTGATCCCAGAACGCCACCCGCAATCACCTGCAACAGGTACGCAGATTCCTTCTCACTTCAAACATTGCTTTGGTTGTGGTGAGCTACATCCCACAGGATTACACCTGGTTGCGCATGTCGGCAAAGGCGCAGATATCACCGCTGAATTTACTGTGACGCAAGATCATCAAGGTGCTCCGGGTCTGGCCCATGGTGGCTTACTCTCACTTGCTTTTGATGAGGCGCTAGGAAAACTTATGTGGCTTTTACGAGCACCCGCTGTCACTGCTCGACTTGAGACAGATTTTCTTAAGCCAGTGCCTATCGGAACAAAGCTCTACATCACAGCGCGCATCACAGGACAAGTAAATCGCAAGGTTTACTCTGAGGCTGAAGGTCGTTTAGGTGGGCCAGATGGTGAAGTTGCAGTTCGTGCAGCATCTCTCTTTGTTATCGTTCCCATGAAGCACTTCCTCGAAAATGCACCGGCTGATTACCTTGAAGAACTTCGTAAAAATCCTGATGTACTGCGATTTGTCGATCCCGAGTTTGATATCAACCCATGAGTAATCTTCACGTTCTTATTACTCGTCTTGATCCAGATCTTCCGCTGCCGCAATACTCTAAAGGGGGAGATGCTGGGGCAGATATCGTCTCTCGTATCGACATTACCTTGGCACCTGGAGAACGCGCACTTGTACCAACCGGAATATCCATTGCACTGCCAGACGGGTATGTAGCGCTCGTTCACCCGCGTTCTGGACTTGCGATTAAACATGGCGTCACCATGGTCAATGCGCCTGGCACAGTCGATGCAGGATTTCGCGGAGAATTGCAATGCATCATGATTAATCATGACCCCAAGGAGAGCATCACCTTTAAACGCGGTGATCGCATTGCCCAACTTGTCTTTCAGAAAGTTGAACGTGCAGAATTTATTGAAGTAGAAGAATTGCCAGGTTCAGGTCGTGGCACTGGTGGATTTGGCTCGACAGGTCGTCAATGAGTGCTCAGGAAGATCGCGACAAAGTTCTCAGCGCTTTTGGCGGAAGAAAAGGTCTCATTGATTCGGGAATCCCTTCAATAATCTTTCTTGTTACATTTAACATAACGCACCACCTCCATTCTGCGCTCTTAGCCTCTGTCGCAATCTCTGGACTCTTAACTCTGATACGACTTATCAGGCGCGATACCTTGCAACATGCGCTCTCTGGATTGGTTGGAGTGCTCGTCTGTGCCTGGTTTGCAAATAAAACGGGTAATCCAAGTGATGTCTATATTCCAAAGTTGCTGACTAATTTAGGTTATGGAAGCGTCTATTTAATTGCCAATCTTGCAGGGTGGCCGGTACTTGGACTGATGTTGGGGCCGATTCTTGGAGAGAACCTTAAGTGGCGCAACCATCCAGAACGTAAGCGCGCATATATGAGAGCGAGCTGGCTCTGGGTTCTTATGTTCTTTACGCGCATCGCTGTGCAATATCCGATTTACCGAAGTGGAAATCTCAATTTACTCGGAAGCGTTAATCTTGCAATGGGATATCCACTCTTTATTGCAACTGCATATGGTTCATGGCTAGTGCTCAAGAACGCACCAAAGCTACCTACTGAGCAATAAAGCAGCCCTTAATCAGGTCTTCGGCAGTTGTGGAAGCAACAAAGAGAAGTTCATCTCCTGCAATAAATACATCACTTGGTGAAGGTGCGATTACTCGACCGTCACGAACTATTGCAGCAAGGGATGCATCTTCTGGAAGTTCAACCTCACCGACTGTCTTTCCAATACATGTTGAAGAATCAGGCAAGGTAAGTTCGACAAGATTTGCTTGACCTTTACGGAATGAGAAGAGCCTTACAACATCGCCGACGCTCACTGCTTCTTCCACGAGGGCGGCAATAATGCGTGGCGTTGATACAGCAACGTCAACGCCCCATGATTGATCAAAGAGCCATTCATTCTTTGGATGGTTAATACGCGCTACGACGCGAGGAACTCCATACTCAGTCTTCGCAAGGAGCGCAGTTACGAGGTTGACCTTGTCATCTCCCGTTGCCGCAACTAGCACTTGGCACATATTGAGCTGCGCATTATCGAGTGCTGCGATTTCACATGCATCAGCCATCAACCACTCAGCATCTGGCACTGAATCAATTTTGAGAGCTTTAGGGTCGCGGTCAATGAGAAGAACCTGATGTCCATTATCAAGAAGTTCGCGTGCAATTGCACGACCAACGTTGCCAGCTCCTGCGATTGCAATTCTCATTACTAATTCACCGGACCCTTCGCTAGGACAGCTTCTGCAGTGGCAAGAATCTCGTCACGGATAGTCATATGAACAAGATCGCCATCTTGGAGCACGGTATGGGCTTCAGGAATAAGGGCCTCACCAAGACGTGTCAGGAAGGCAACGCGAGATTGGGTAGCGCTTTCAAGTTCAGAGATTGGTCTGCCGTACCAGTCGAGATGTGGATGCACTTCAACGAGTTGAACTGTTCCGGTTGCATCACGCCATTCAGAGCGAGCACCACCGGGCGCTATACGACGCAGGATTTGATCTGTAGCCCAAATGACAGTGGCAACAGTTGGGATACCGAGGCGCTGATAAATTTCTGCGCGACCTGGATCGTAGATACGAGCGACAACATTTGTTACGCCAAAACTTTCACGGGCAACGCGGGCTGCAAGAATATTTGAGTTATCTCCATTGCTGACGGCGGCAAAAGCTTCTGCGCCTTCGATGCCAGCTTCGAGGAGGGTGTCACGGTCAAAGCCAACACCTGTAACTGTGCGACCTTTGAAATCTGCGCCGAGGCGTCTAAATGCTTCCTTGGATTGATCGATGACTGCAACTGAATGGCCAGCTGCTTCTAGTTCAATCGCGAGAGAAGAACCGACTCGACCACAACCCATGATGACTACATGCACAGGACTAACTTACTACTGCCTACGCAAAAAATCTCCATTAAGCCGAACTCGACTAGGCTAGCCGTTATGTCATCTACAAAGCGAACATCCCTCGTAGTGGGGCAGAAGATACGGGTGACAATTGAAAAGGTAGCCCACGGCGGCCATTTCATCGCTCGATATGAAGGCGCCGTCATATTTGTTCGCCATGGGATACCGGGCGAAGAGTGCGATATCGAGATCACAAGCACGGGCTCCTCATTCAATCGAGCAGATGTAGTTGACGTCATTACGCCTTCACCTGACAGAGTCAGTGCGCCGTGCAGATTTGCACATCGCAATGGTTGTGGAGGCTGCGATTTTCAACATATATCTCTTACTCGTCAACGTAATCTCAAAAGCGATGTGATCACCGAGCAATTTGCGCGCATTGCCAAGCTGGATATTGATGTCGATGTCGAAGAAGTGAGCGGGCCTTTAGGCTGGCGCACCCGATGTGCTGCAGTAACAACAAAGGCCGGTGCCTTTGGTTTCTATCAGGCGCGCAGCCACAAGATTATCCCCGTCGATGATTGCAGAATTCTCGTTCCTGAGATGAAGTTCTCTGAACTTGCACAGCGCGGAGCTAAAGGTGATCAACGCGTTGAAATCACAATCTCCAACACAGGCGAACGTACGATTGCGACTGCACTTTCTGGCGACGAATCACCGTTACGTATTACTGATGGCCCAGATACAGCCCACTACACAGTCGGCGAGAACTCTTTTGAAGTAAGTCAGAAATCTTTCTGGCAGAGCCATAAGGATGCTCCACGCGTTCTGACCCATGCTGTACTGCAATATGCACTGCTGCGCGAAGGCGATCACGTGTTGGATTTATACGGGGGAGTCGGACTCTTTGCTGCAAGCTTCCTTTCGCAGATTGGCGAAAGCGGTTCTGTTGATATCGTTGAAGGAAGCAAGAGTGCAACCGCAGATGCTGCTCGCAACTTTGCCGGAAAAGAGAATGTTCATATCTATACCGGTGATGTTGCTCGACTTATCACTCGTTTCTCAGCAGCCGATGTGATTGTTCTTGACCCACCTCGAGAAGGCGCGGGAAAAGATGTCATCGGACACTGCGCGCAGTTGAAGCCTCGCAGCATTGTCTATGTCGCCTGCGACCCAGCAGCCCTTGCGCGAGATACCGGATATCTACGTGATGCCGGTTACCACCTCGAATCCATGCGCGCATTTGATCTCTTTCCGATGACACATCACATCGAATCTGTTGCGAAATTTGTGCCAAGTAAGGTATCTTGACGTCAAGATATCTCCCTTGAAAGAAGTAGAGCGATGAGCAAGAACTCTCTTGGCAGTAAGAAGAACCTCACAGTTGCTGGCAAAGATTATGAAATCTTTGATATCTCCAAGGTAGAGGGAGCGACAAACCTTCCCTTCTCACTCAAAGTACTTCTTGAAAATCTTTTGCGCACAGAAGATGGCGCCAATATCACCGCCGATCACATTAAAGCTCTTGCTCAGTGGGATCCATCGGTCGAACCAGATACTGAAATTCAATTTACTCCCGCACGTGTTGTGATGCAGGATTTCACAGGCGTTCCATGCATCGTCGATCTTGCAACAATGCGCGAAGCAATCGTAGATCTCGGGGGAGACCCATCAAAGGTGAATCCGCTTGCACCGGCCGAGCTCGTTATCGATCACTCTGTAATCGCTGACTTCTTTGGAACTGCAACTTCTTTCGAACAGAACACCGATGTTGAGTACGAACGTAATCGCGAGCGTTATCGCTTCTTGCGTTGGGGACAAGGTGCATTCGATGAATTTAAGGTTGTTCCTCCCGGAACCGGAATCGTGCACCAAGTAAATATCGAATATTTAGCTCGCGTTGTCATGACTCGTACTGTCAATGGCGTTCTTCGTGCCTACCCAGACACAGTTGTGGGCACTGATTCACACACCACCATGGTCAACGGCCTCGGTGTTCTTGGTTGGGGCGTTGGTGGCATCGAGGCAGAAGCAGCGCTTCTTGGTCAGCCAGTTTCAATGTTGATTCCGCGCGTAGTAGGTTTCAAACTTTCAGGCGAGCTACCAGTGGGAACAACAGCCACCGATATGGCGCTGACAATTACTGAAATTCTCCGTAAGCATGGAGTCGTCGGAAAATTCGTCGAGTTCTATGGACCAGGTGTTGTCTCTGTACCTATGGCAAACCGCACGACAATCGGAAATATGTCTCCCGAATACGGTTCAACATGTGCAATCTTCCCAATCGATGAAGAGACTCTTCGCTACCTTCGCCTCACAGGACGCAGTGATGACCAAGTCGCACTTGTCGAACAGTATGCAAAAGCTCAAGGCATGTGGCATGACCCTGCAGCTTCTCCACGCTTCTCTGAATATATCGAGCTTGATCTTTCGACCGTTGTTTCATCCATTGCCGGACCAAAGCGTCCGCAAGATCGCATCTCACTGACTGCATCAAAATCTTCTTTCGAAGAAATCCTCCCTACATATTTATCTGAAAAGACAGGTAAAGAGGCTTATCCAGTAAGCGTTGGCGCAAAGGCAACTACGATTAAGAATGGCGATGTTGTTATTGCATCAATTACTTCATGTACCAATACATCAAACCCTTCTGTGATGATCGGTGCAGCACTTCTTGCCAAGAAAGCTGTTGAAAAGGGCTTGACATCAAAGCCATGGGTGAAGACCACTCTTGCACCAGGATCTAAGGTTGTTACCGATTACTACGATCGCGCAGATCTAACCAAGTACATGGAAGCACTTGGCTTCAACCTTGTGGGCTATGGCTGCGTTACCTGTATCGGAAATTCAGGCCCACTACCTATCGAGATCAGCAAAGCAGTCAACGAGCACGATCTTGCTGTTACTGCAGTTCTTTCTGGAAATCGTAACTTTGAGGGACGTATCAGTCCTGATGTAAAGATGAATTACCTTGCATCTCCACCACTTGTAGTTGCCTATGCACTTGCCGGCACCATGGATCACGACTTTGAAAATGACTCTCTCGGAAACGATACAGCTGGCAACCCAGTCCTTCTTAAAGATATCTGGCCCTCTGCGCAGGAGATTCAATCTGTCATCGACTCATCTATCTCGTCAGAGATGTTTAAAAAGGATTATGCAACTGTCTTCGATGGCGATCACCGCTGGAAGTCACTCGATACTCCGACAGGGAAAACTTTTGAGTGGGATCCACAATCAACCTATGTTCGCAAGCCTCCGTACTTCGAGGGAATGCCTGCAGAACCAAAGCCAGTTACAGATATCACCGGAGCTCGAGTACTTGCAATCCTTGGTGATTCAGTAACAACGGATCACATTTCACCTGCAGGAAATATTAAAGCTGATTCACCTGCAGGCAAATATCTTGAGGCTCACGGCGTCGATCGTAAAGATTTTAATTCATACGGTTCACGTCGTGGAAATCACGAAGTAATGATTCGTGGAACATTTGCAAATATCCGTCTGAAGAATCTGCTTCTCGATGGTGTTGAAGGCAGCTTCACACGAAACTTCCTAAGCAATGGTGATCAAACAACAATTTATGATGCATCAGTTGCATATCAAGCAGCAGGTGTTGGGCTGATTATCCTTGCAGGTAAAGAGTATGGATCAGGATCATCACGTGACTGGGCAGCAAAGGGAACAGCACTGCTCGGAGTCCGTGCTGTAATCGCTGAAAGTTTCGAACGTATCCACCGTTCAAACTTGATTGGTATGGGTGTACTTCCATTGCAATTTACCAATGGAGAAAGTGCTCAATCACTAGGGCTTAAGGGTGATGAGACTTTTGCAATTACAGGAGTGACAGCACTCAATAACGGCAGTATCCCTAAGGAAGTCACTGTGACAGCGGGGGATAAGACCTTTACTGCGAAGGTACGTATTGATACACCGGGCGAAGCGGATTACTACCGTCACGGCGGAATCATGCAGTATGTACTGCGCCAGCTCCGTGGCTAATCTAGACTGCACCCATGCTCGAATCGATCAAAGGTCCGCAAGACCTCAAGGCGCTCACTCCTGAGAACGTTGTCGCCTTGGCTGAAGAGATTCGCCAATTCTTAATCACCCAAGTCTCTAAGACCGGTGGACACCTTGGCCCTAATCTCGGAGTAGTCGAGCTAACGATTGCAATACATCGCATCTTTGATTCACCAAAAGATGTCATCCTCTTTGATACAGGACATCAATCCTATGTTCACAAGATTCTTACTGGACGCGCAGATCAATTCGACAAGTTACGTCGACGTGGTGGAATCGCGGGATATCCCAATCGCAGCGAGAGCGTTCACGATGTTATTGAAAATTCACATGCATCGACTGCACTCTCATGGGGCGATGGCATCTCTCGGGGCTTCTCACTCACAGGGCAAAGCGATCGCAGCGTCGTTGTTGTAGTCGGAGATGGCGCCCTCACGGGCGGAATGTCGTGGGAAGCGCTCAATAATATTGCTGCGGCAAAAGATCGTAATTTGATTATTGTCGTTAACGATAATGAACGTTCTTACTCACCAACTATCGGTGGAGTCGCAACATATCTTGCAACGCTGCGCGTAACCCGCGGATACGAACGCTTCTTAGATTGGGGCAAGGAAGTTCTTGCCAAGACGCCAGTTGTTGGAAATCCAATCTACGAAACCCTTCACGGAATGAAGAAGGGCATCAAAGATATTGTCGCCCCACAAGGAATGTTTGAAGATCTCGGTCTGAAATATGCCGGCCCGATCGATGGCCATGATGTTGCGGCAATGGAGCGTGCGCTCATTCAGGCAAAAGAATTTGGCGAGCCAGTACTGCTTCATGTTATTACCGAAAAAGGTAAGGGCCATAAGCCTGCCATCGCAGATGAAGCCGAAAAGTTCCATGCTGTCGGAATCGTCGATCCTGAAACCGGAACTCCACTTGGTAAATCAGTAACCACTTGGACCAGCGTCTTCTCTGAAGAGTTAGTTGCGCTCGGACATGAGCGTAAAGATATTGTGGCAATTACCGCTGCAATGCTTGGTCCAACGGGCCTTGATAAATTTGAAGCGGTATTTCCAGAGCGCACCATCGATGTAGGAATCGCAGAGCAACATGCCGTCACCAGCGCTGCAGGTTTGGCATTTGCAGGAATGCATCCAGTTGTTGCTGTGTATTCGACATTCCTCAATCGCGCATTTGACCAGATGTTGATGGATGTCGCCCTGCACAAGGCAGGTGTCACCTTTGTACTCGATCGCGCAGGTATTACTGGCGATGACGGTCCTTCACATAATGGCGTATGGGATTTAGCGCTCACCGGAATTGTTCCGACAATGCACGTTGCAGCACCTCGCGATGGCGCGCGACTTCGCGAAACTTTGCGTGAAGCAGTTGAAATTTCAGATGCACCATCCATGGTCAGATTTCCAAAAGGCGCAGTACATAGCGATATTCCTGCATTCGAACGGCGCGATGGCATTGATGTTCTCTATCGTGGCGAGAGCGCAGATGTACTTCTCGTGAGCGTTGGAGCCATGGCAGCGATAGCAGTCGAAGCAGCATCACAGGCATACCGCGAAGGTGTTGGAGTTACAGTTATTGATCCCCGCTGGGTTAAGCCTCTACCTCAATCGCTAATCACCATGGCTCAGCGTTACAAGAGCGTTGTCGTTTTGGAAAATGGAATTCGACATGCAGGTATTGCAAGTTCGATATCAGAGCTGTTCCGCGAAGCAGGGCTCAATGTTGCACTTCATAGCATCGGCGTCCCACTTGAATTTATCGAACACTCAAAGCCAGCAGAAATCTTGGAAGATCTAGGAATTACTGCTCAGAAGATTTCCCGCGACATTGTCGAATGGAGCTCTACTGTGGAAGAGATGCAATTCCCGGCGCATGAAAACGCTGACCACAAACAGATTCGCTAATTCCTTCACGATCTAAGTACGGCAAGATTCCACCTAGATGCATTGGCCATCCAGCCCCCATCAACATGCAGAGATCAATCTCTGCAGGGCTTGAGACAACGCCTTCATCGAGCATCATCCGAGCTTCCTCAGCAAGTGCCTTGAGTGCACGCAATCGAACTTGTTCAGCAGTCGATGGAGTTGTTCCCTTGTGAACGAGTGCAAGTGCTGCAGGGTTTGGCCCAAATGAACCATCTTCGTTCTTGATATAGAAAGTCTTCACTCCCTCTTTCACCATCGCCTGCATGGTGGGTGAGATGCGATAGCGAGGTCCGAGATTTGCATTGAGCGTTTCTGCAACGTGCAGAGCAACCCCAGGACCCACAAGACCTAGAAGTTCAAAGGGAGACATAGGGAATCCAATAGCGCGCATTGCATTATCTGCAGTAGCTGGATCGGTTCCTTCATCAACAGCATCGGTGATCTCGCCCATAAAGCGAGTTAGTAAGCGGTTCACAACAAAACCAGGTGCATCTTTACAGATGATCATGGTCTTCTTGAGTTCTTTGCCGATATTGACTGCTGTGGCAGTTGTTGCATCATCCGTCTTTGATGTACGCGCAACTTCGAGCAGAGGCATGATTGCAACGGGATTAAAGAAGTGGAAACCTACAACTCGTTCTGGATGTTCAAGTCCTTCGCTCATACGTTCAACCGATAGTGATGAAGTATTTGTGGCGAGCACGCATTCTGGCCCAACGATCTTCTCAAGCTTCTTAAAGAGTTCTTGTTTCAGAGATAGCTCTTCAAAGATTGCCTCAATCACGAAGTCGCATCCGGCAAATACCTGCTGATCTGCAGATCCGCTGATGAGTAGCGCTAAACGCCCCGCAGATTCAGCGCTCATGCGCTTCTTCTCAACTAACTTTGTAAGTTCGTTTTTAACCCATGCAACACCTTTATCAGCACGCTCTTGATCGATATCTGTCATGACCACAGGGCACTTGAGATTACGGAGCAAGAGGAGAGCTAGTTGTGATGCCATCAGGCCGGCACCGACAACACCAACGCGGGCAACCTTGCGACCGAGAGCTGGCTTTGGAGCGCCTTCAACTTTCTTGCGCTTCTTCTGAATCAAGTTAAATGCATAGAGGGATGCACGCAGTGGATCAGACATTGTCAGATCTGCCAAGGTTGCATCTTCTGCATCAAATCCTTGACCGCGTGTATTGGTCTTTGCTTGCGCAATGAGTTCGAGTGCTTTCATAGGAGAGGCAATCTCTGCGCCGCCGTATTTCTTGAGCGCAGCAACTCGTCCTGCAGCAAGGGCAGCGTCCCATGCAGGGTCAGTTGAATAATCCTTACGTTCAATCTTTGTTGCACCGCTCAAGATGGATGCTGCAAATTTTACAGAATTTTCAAGGAAGTCAGATGGAGTAAAGACTGCGTCAACAATTCCGAGTGAGAGCGCATCCTTTGACTTCATCATGGTGTTGTTATTGAGAGCGTTGCCGATAATGATTTGAACTGCGCGTTCTGGACCGACCAACTTGGGAACAATAGTTGCTCCGCCCCATCCCGGAACGAGGCCAAGGAAGACTTCAGGTAGCCCGGTAAATGCCGTTGCAGATAGCGTGCGGAAGTTGCAGTGAAGACCAACTTCTAGTCCGCCACCAAGGGCTAAGCCATTGATAAATGCAAAGGTGGGAATACCGATTTCATCAAGGCGACGGAATACATCGTGGCCAAGTTTTCCGATAGCAAGTGCTTGTTCGCGCTTATTGAGAAAGGCCAGTGCTGAGAGATCTGCACCTGCTGCAAAGATAAAGGGCTTACCCGTGATCGCGATTGCTGCAGGCTTGCGTGATGCAGCATCAGTAATAGCAGCATCAAGTGCCATCAAAGACTGTGGCCCAAAGGTATTGGGACGAGTGTGATCAAGACCGTTATCTAAGGTAATCAAGGCAAGTGAGCCCTTAAAACCAAAGGGGGATAGATCAACATCGCGAACAAGAGCGTTGGTAACTACTTCTTCTGGAGCGCCCTCAGGTAATTGCATTGCTGTTGTCATTATTTTTTCGCTCCTGTGAAGTGAGGGTTTTCCCAGATAACTGTGCCACCCATACCAAGGCCAATACACATTGTTGTAATGCCATAACGCACATCAGTCTTCTCTTCAAAGGTGCGAGCTAAGTTGAGCATCAGGCGCACACCAGATGATGCAAGGGGATGACCGACAGCGATTGCGCCACCATAAGGATTGACGCGAGGATCATCATCTGCGATTCCAAAGTGATCCAAGAACGCCAATACCTGCACAGCAAATGCTTCATTGACTTCGAAGGCACCGATATCGTCAATCTTCAAGCCTGCTTTTTCCAGCGCCTTAATTGTTGCGGGAACGGGTCCGTAACCCATCACTTCTGGTTCAACGCCGGCAAATGCAAAGGTG